>JANXXR010000560.1 GCA_025350525.1 Deltaproteobacteria bacterium | reverse complement strand
GGGTTCGGGTTGGAGTTCCCGCGCCCGCCCGAGTTGCCGCGCCCGCCTGGGCACCCGCGCCCGAGACCAGGCCCACCAAAAAACCTCCGTGCCCTCCGTGCCTCCGTGGTGCGCCTTTGCCTTTGCAGTTGCTTTTTCATGCCGCCACCTCGGCGCGGAGGCAGAGGGCGAGGGTAGCCATGCGGACGGCGACGCCCGAGTCCACCTGGTCCATCACCAGCGAGCGCGGGCCGTCGAGGACGTCGCTCGACAACTCCACGCCGCGGTTGACCGGCCCCGGATGCAGCACCAGCGCGCCTTGCGGCAGCATCTCCAGCGTGCGCGCGTTCAGCCCCCAGGTGCGGGCGTAGTCGCGGGCGCCGGGCAGCCGCGCGTCGGCGATGCGCTCGTTCTGGATGCGCAGGGCCATGACCGCGTCGGCGGAGGTGAGCGCCTCGCGCAGCGTCTTGGCGACGGTGCAGCCCAGCTTCTCGATGCCGAGCGGAATCAGCGTCGAGGGCCCGCCCACGCGCACCCGCGCGCCCAGCTTGGTCAGGCAGTGGATGTTGGACCGCGCCACCCGGCTGTGGGCGATGTCGCCGACGATGGCGACGGTCTTTCCCTCCAGCGTCCCCCACCGCTCGCGCAGGCTGAGCGCGTCGAGCAGCCCCTGGGTCGGGTGCTCGTGGGCGCCGTCGCCGGCGTTGACCACGCTGGCCTTGACCGCCCGGGCCACCAGCCGCGGCGCGCCTGCCGCCGGATGACGGAGCACCAGCGCGTCGGCGCCGATGGCGTCGAGGTTGCGTACCGTGTCCTCGAGCGACTCGCCCTTGGCCACGCTCGACGCCTCCTTCTGGAAGCTGAGCACGTCGGCGCCCAGCGCCCGCGCCGCCACCTCGAACGAGCTGCGCGTCCGGGTGCTGTTCTCGAAGAAGAGCGTGACGATGGTGCGCCCGCGCAACAGGCCGCGCCGGTCGGGGCCCGCCTCGCCGGACCGCGCCCGCGCCCGCTCGCGCTTGAAGGTCCCGGCCAGCCCGAGCAGCGCCTCGATCTGGGCGCGGGTCAAGGTCTCCAGCTCGAGCAGGTGGCGCGGAAATTCCACCTTTTATACTCCATGTAAAAGGCGGCGCGCGAAGTGCGGGGAGAGCCCCGCCTCGAGGATCTTGCGCGCCGTCTTCTCCGCGTCGTAGGGCACGCGGTGGAACTCCACCGTCTTGCTTCCGTCGTCCCAGATGCCGAAGCAGGCGCGCGGATCGTAGTCGCGGGGCTGGCCGCAGCTGCCGATCGAGCAGAGATAGGTGTTGCCGTCCTCGATGCGGACCCGCTCGGACCAGACGTCCTTGACCGTCTCGCCGAGCAGGAACGCCCGCTGCAAGTGGGAGTGGCCAATGAAGGTCAGGTGCGCGAGCTTGTCGGCGCGGACCAGCAGATCCTCCGCCTGCTCGAGGGCGAAGACGTACTCGAAGGCGGCGGGCTCGCGGGGCGAAGCGTGGCCGAAGCAGACCGCGCCTTCCGTCTGCTGGTAGGGCAGGCCCTGCAGCCAGGCCAGGTTTTCTTTGGAGAGGTGCAGCGCCGTCCAGTCGAGCACCTCGCGGGCGGCGGCATAGTAGTAGCTGTAGTCCATGCGGCCGGCGACCGCGGCGTCGTGGTTGCCGAGCACGGCGAACTGGCACTTCTTCCGGACCAGGTCGCAGGCCGCGTTGGGATCGGCGCCGTAGCCCACCGTGTCGCCGAGGCAGACGAAGCGGTCGACTTGCTGCCCTTCCGCCGCCGCAATGCACGCCGTCAATGCTTCGAGGTTGGCGTGAATGTCGGTCAGGATGGCGGTCCGCATCTGCGTCGCCCTGACTACACCGGCGCGTCGCGCACTTCAAGCACGCCGCGCGCTTCATTTTGCTGGCGGCGACTCAGCCGAAGTGGGCCGGCAGCTCCTCGAAGTGCACCAGCGCGCGGAAGGCGTCGAAGCGCCGGCGCACCTGCCCCAGATCGAGGTCGCGCAGCCGGTCGAGGCTGAACTGCTCCACGGTGAAGGAGGCGATGGTCGAGCCCATCACCGTCGCCTGCCGCAGCGCAGAAAGATCGCTCGCGTCCAGCCGGTCGAGCAGGCCGAGGAAGCCGCCCGCGAAGCTGTCACCCGCGCCGGTGGGATCGACCACCTCGGCGATGGGAAAAGCGGGCGAGAAAAAGGTGTTCTCCGAGGTGACCAAGAGCGCGCCGTACTCGCCGCGCTTGACCACCACCGCCTTCGCGCCCATCCGCATCGCCGCCCGCGCCGCCTGCAGCACGTTGGACTCGCCCGCCAGCTGGCGGACCTCGCCGTCGTTGACCATCAGCACATCGACCCGCGGCAGCAGCTTCTGCAGCGCCGCCCGCTTGCCCGAGATCCAGAAGTTCATGGTGTCGGCGCAGACCAAACGCGGGTTCTCCGCCTGCTCCAGCACCCGCAGCTGCAGCTCGGGGTCGATGTTGCCGAGGAAGATCCGCTCGGCCTTGCGCGCCTGCGGCGAGAGCTTGGGCTCGAACTTCTCGAAGACGTTGAGCTGCGTGTCGAGGGTCTGGGCGGCGTTGAGGTCGAAGCCGTACTTGCCCTTCCAGCGGAAGGTCCGGCCCGCGACCTTATCCAGGCCGTCGAGGGAGACGCCGCGGTCGCGGAGGAACTGCAGGTCGGCCATGGGAAAGTCGTCGCCCACCACGCCCACCACGCTGACCTTGGTGAGCAGGCTCGCCGCCGCCGAGAAGTAGGTGGCGCTGCCGCCCAACACGTCGTCGCGGGAGCCGAAGGGAGTCTCCACCGAGTCGAGCGCGACGCTTCCCACCACCAAGAGGCTCATTGAAATCGATCTCCCAAAAGGAGGGACAAGCGCTCGCGTGCGGCGGCGGGGATCTGGCCAGGGGCCGTCATCACCGCCGCGTCGAGCGCGTGCCCACAGCCGCAGCGGCGCGGTCCCAGCCGGGCGAGGCCCAGCGCGGCGTTGCGGATCACCTCGCGGGCGAGCGCGACGTTCTTGTGCATGGTCTCGACCACCTGCGCGACGGTGACCGCGGCGTGGCCTAAGTGCCAGCAGTCGTAGTCGGTGGCCAGCGCCAGGGTCGCGTAGCAGAGCTCGGCCTCGCGGGCGAGCCGGGCCTCGGGCAGCGCGGTCATGCCGATGACCGCGATCTTCCAGCTGCGGTACAGCTCGCTCTCGGCGCGCGTCGAGAACTGCGGTCCTTCGATGCAGAGGTACGTCCCGCCCGCGTGCGCCGCGGCGCCGGCTGCGAAGCAGGCCGCCATCATGTGTTGGTGCAGCTGCGGGCAGACCGGATCGGCGAAGGCCACGTGCGCCACCACGCCCTCGCCGAAGAAGCTCCTGGGCCGCGCAAAGGTCCGGTCGAGGTACTGCGCCGGCAGGACCAGGTGGCCGGGCTCGATCTCCTCCTTCATCGAGCCCACCGCGGAGACGCTGATCAGCCGGGTCACGCCCAGCTGCTTGAGGGCGTGGAGGTTGGCGCGGTAGGGAACTTCGCTCGGGGAGAAGCGGTGTCCCGCGCCGTGGCGGGGCAAGAACGCGATCTCCTCGTCGCCCAGCCGGCCGACCACGACCGCGTCGCTGGGGTCGCCGAACGGCGTCGAGAGCGTCTCCCGGCGGATGCCGGTGAGACCTGGGAAGTCGTAGAGGCCGGACCCGCCGATGACACCGAGCACGGCGCGGGTGTCTCTCACGCGGCCCGCTCTTGGTCAAGGAGTGGCGGCTCAAGGAATGGCGGGTCAAGGAATGGCGGCGCGCTTTTCTTTCTGTCCCTGGACGGCGAGCTGGCCGCAGGCGGCGGCGATGTCGCGGCCGCGGTTCTTGCGCACCATCGCCGTCACCTTGCGGTCGATGAGGATCTTGCGGAAGGCCTGCAGCCGCGCCTCGCCGGGATCGCCGAAGCCCAGGCCCGGGTTCTCGTTGTAGGGGATGAGGTTGACCTTGACCGGCATCCCCTTGAGCAGCGCCGAGAGGCGGACGGCGTCGTCGTCGCTGTCGTTGACGCCGCGCAGGAGCACGTACTCGAAGGTCACGCGGCGCCCCTGCTTCGAGGGAAACTTGCGGACCGCGTCGAGGAGCGCCGCGATGTTCCACTTCTTGTCCACCGGCATGAGCTTGCCGCGCTGCTCGTCGGTGGTGGCGTTGAGCGAGACCGCCAGCTTCACCTGCGACTCCTCGCCGAAGCGGACCATGTTGGGCACCAGCCCGCTGGTGGAGACGGTGATGTGGCGGTGGCTGAAGTTGGCGCCGTCGGCGTGGAGCAACAGCTCCAGCGAGCGCATCACGCTCGCGTAGTTGTGGAGCGGCTCGCCCATGCCCATGTAGACGAGGTTGGTCAGAGGACGCTCACCACCCATGCTGCGGCCTGCGGCCTCCGCCCGTCCCGGGGCAGAGCCCCGCTCCTCCGCCGCCGCCCGCGCGCGCAGGTCGGCGTTGACCCGGTAGACCTGGTCGGCGATCTCGCCGGCGGTGAGGTTTCGGACCAGGCCCATGGTCGCGGTCATGCAGAAGCCGCAGCCCATCGCGCAGCCCACCTGGGTCGAGACGCAGAGCGTGCGGCGGATGCCGGCGGCGCTGTCGTCGTCGGCCTCGTCCGGATCGAGGTCGGGCATGTAGACGGCTTCGATCAGCTTGCCGTCCTGCGTGCGCAGCCGGTACTTGCGGGTGCCGTCCGACGACTGCTGCACGGTGTCGATGACCAGCGTGGCCAGCCGCGCTTCCTGCGCCAACCGCTCGCGGAAGGGCCGCGGCAGGTCGCTCATCTCCTCGAAGGATCCGGCGCCGCGGAAGTGCAGCCAGCGGAAGAGCTGCCGGGCGCGGTACGGCTTCTCGCCCATGCGATCGACCAGCAGCTGCAGCTCGGCGAGGCTGAGCGAGCGCAGCTCCGGCTTCTGCGCGTCTTCGGTGAGGAGCGGCAACATCAGTGCACCTTGCCGCCCGCAGGCCCGCGCTCCGAGGTGCCGTCGCTGTGCTGCGGTCCCGGGTGCGGTCCGGTCACGGCGGCGCCGGGCGCGGGCTTGCGCGCGATCTCGACCTTCTGCACCCGCCGGTCGTCCGCCGCCTTGACGGTGAAGGTCAGCCCGCCCCAGACCACCAGCGATCCGGTGGGCGGCACCCGGCCCGCGGTGGCGGTGAGGAAGCCGCCCAGCGTCTCGTAGTCGCCGCCCTCGGGGAACTCGACATCCAGGTGGGTCTCGAGGTCGCGGATGGAGACCTGCGCGTCGGCGAGGATGACGCCGTCGGAGAGGACCTTCAGCTTCTTGTCCTCGATGTCGCTCTCGTCGTGAATCTCTCCGACGATCTCCTCGACCACGTCCTCCAGCGTGACCAAACCGCTGGTGCCGCCGAACTCGTCCACCACGATGGCCAGGTGCGTCTTGCGCCGCTGCATCTCGGTGAGCAGCCTCGAAACCTTCATCACCTCGGGCACGAAGAAGGGCGCGCGCAGGTACTTGGGCAGCGAGAACTGGCCGGGGGCGATGCCCTTCTTCACGTCGGCGAGCAGGCTCTTCACGTAGAGGACGCCGACCACCTCGTCGAGGCTGCCCTTGAAGACGGGGATGCGCGACAGCTCGCTCTCGGTGACCAGCCGGAGCGCCTCGTCGTAGGAGGCGTTGTCCTCGAGCGACACCACCTGCGTGCGCGGGATCATGATCTCCTTGACCAGCACCTCGGTGAAGGCCAGCACCGACGAGAGCAGCCGCT
The DNA here is from genome assembly GCA_025350525.1 of Deltaproteobacteria bacterium. GTDB lineage: Bacteria > Myxococcota > Myxococcia > Myxococcales > 40CM-4-68-19 > 40CM-4-68-19. The sequence goes on along the minus strand of JANXXR010000560.1, from coordinate 1,166 downwards.
CGCGCACCTTGTCGATGGAGCCGTGCCTCGCGCCCTGTTCGATCAGGTACTCGAGCTCCTGCGAGGTGACCGACTCGACGGGCGTGGCGTCGGAGCCGGTGAGCCGCGCCAGCGCCCGCGGCACCTGCACCAAGAGCCACGCCAGCGGGAAGAGCACGAAGTAGAAGAGCGCCACGAAGGGGATGATGAAGACGGCAAAGCCGGAAGCGTGGCGCTTGGCAAAAGTCTTGGGCGTGATCTCGCCAAAGAGGAGGATGACGAGCGTGGTCGCGCCGGTGAGCAGCGCCAGCGCGTGGGAGAGGCCCAGCTCCGCGGTGATGAGCGTGACCAGGGAGCCCATGCCGACGTTGACCAGCGTGTTGCCGAGCAGGAGCGTGGAGAGGATGCGGTCGGGGTGCCGCTGCCAAAAGCGCAGCAGCCGGTTGCGGAAGCCTCCGGCGTCGATGAGCGCCTGCACCCGCGCGTCGCCCAGCGCGGTGAGCGCCGTCTCCGCCGAGGAAAAGAACGCCGACCCCAGGAGGGCGGCGCCGAGCGTGATCCACTGCCAGGCTGGAACCAATGCGTCGACCTTTCAACTGCGGAGGGCCAAACGGAGCAGTCTAACGGAGTCGAGCGGACAGTGCAGCAGTCCGGGCGCCCGCCCGCCTGCAGATCCCGATCGGCGCCCCGCACTCCCCGTGCTAGCGTCGCCTCATGCAGCGCAGCGCCTGGTCCACGGCCCTGGTCGACGACATCGCCACCTTCGAGGCCTCGGTGCGGCCCGCGCTGGAGTCGGCCACCTCGATGGAGGCGGCGGCGCAGATCATGGCCCGCGAGCTCTTCGGCAGCTTTGAGTCGGGCGTGCTGGTGCGCCTCTACCAGACGATGCGCTACCACCAGCTTCCGCCGCCCGCGCGGAAGTTCGTCCGCGACCTCGCCGAGAAGCGGGACGTCGCTGATCGCGTGCACGGCATGAGCCCGGTGCTGGCGCTCCTGGGCACCTGGGGCAGCGAACAGGACTGGCGGGACCGGCGCAAGTCCAAGGGGCACGTCGCCATCCCGCTCTTCGACGAGCGCTTCGTCCAGTCGATCCCGATGGTGGCGCGCTTGCTCCAGGACCTCGGCGTGGGGATGGACTTCTTCGACCCGGAGCCGAGCGTCCAGACCTGGAAGCTGCTGGGCGGCCT
>JANXXR010000364.1 GCA_025350525.1 Deltaproteobacteria bacterium | reverse complement strand
ATCCGGAGCTCGACGGTCGAGGCGCTGCGGGCGCTGCGGGAAGCGGGCATCCGCGTGGTGATGGCCACCGGCGACAGCGCCACCACTGCGCGGGCGGTGGCGGCGAAGCTTGGCATCGACGACTTCCGCGCCGAGGTGCTGCCCGCCCAGAAGAGTGAGCTGGTGACGCAGTTGCGCGCCCAAGGCCGGATCGTCGCGATGGCTGGCGACGGCATCAACGATGCCCCCGCCCTCGCCGCCGCGCACGTCGGGATTGCCATGGGCACCGGCACCGACGTGGCGATGGAGAGCGCCGGCATCACGCTCGTGAAGGGTGACCTGCTCGGCATCGTGCGCGCCCGGCGCCTGAGCCAGGCGACGCTGCGCAATATCCGGCAAAATCTGTTCTGGGCATTTGCGTACAACGTGCTGGGCGTGCCGGTCGCGGCGGGAGTGCTCTACCCTGTTTTCGGCCTGCTCCTGAGCCCGATGATCGCGAGCGCGGCGATGAGCTTCAGCTCGGTGACGGTGATCGCCAACGCCCTACGCCTGCGGCACGCCCGGATGTAGCCGCAAGGTGTTCAGTGGCAGCCCTGCATGCCGCTCATCATCGACGCGCTCATTCCGTTCTCCATGCCTTCCATCTGCCCCATCCGGTCCAGCTCGGATTGGTTGCGCCCCTTCATCGCGCCGGCGTGCCGGGCCATCTCGGCCGCAAGGTCCGCCGCGGAGCAGCCGTTCTTCACGTGCGCGTCGAGCTCGATCCGCATGGCCGCGCAGCCGGCGGCAAAGTCGGCCCGGCCTGCTCCGCCCAGCGAGGTCATGCACTGATCCATGCCTCCACTCATCGACTGCATCCGATCGACCAGACCGCCCGCCTGGTGCGCGTAGTCCGCCATGACGGCCATGCAGGTCGCCGGGTTTGCCGCCGGCGCAGAGCTTGCGTGGGCATCCACCACCACCTCGAGCGAGTTGGCGGTGGCACGGTAGTCGGCGATCCGCTGCGAAAGGGCGGAACCGCCACAGCCGGCGGCAAGGAAGCTGACGAGAATGAGCGAGCGCATGGTTCATCTCCTGGGTGAGCGACACGGAGCCAGACCCTCGGGTCAGGGGGCCTGGCTGTTGCTGCGGACCTGAGTCGCAGGGCCGCTCGACTGCGGCGCGAACGCCTGCAGGCGGTTGTTCCCGCGGTCGGCCACTAAGGTGTTGCCCTCCGCGTCAATGCAGATCTGGTGCCGTACTGCAAACAGCTCGACGGCGACATTCTCTCCAACGCGGACGTCTCGGAAGCCATCGCGCCTGCTCCTCGCCATCAAGCCGGATGATCCCAACGGACGTGCACTGGATGCGCGCCCTCGCTTTCCATAATGAGGGCGATTTCTCCGAGGCGTGGCGCCTACCGTGCGGCGTGCGCCGAAGGTTGTGCGAGCTGTGGCACGGCCTTGCGCTGAGCGCCGGCCCAGTCGGGCAGCCGCCGCCCATTCACTGACGCACTCACTCCCTCTCCCCGCCTGAAGCTCGTACCCGCTAAGACGGTTGACAATCGCCTGCGAGGCATTACAATCCCCAATCAAGATGGCAACGCCGGTCCAGCTCGAATTGCCTACTTGGGGCGGGAAGCGCGCCGGCGCTGGACGCAAGCGACGCGCGCCCCGGCGGCTGGTCTCCCACAAGCGCCGTCCTGAACATGCGCCACGCTTTCCGCTGCATGTGGTGATGCGGGCGCGGCCGAACGCTCCCGTCCTGCGCCGTGGGCAGGTCTTTCGCGCGGTGCGGACGGCGTTGGCCGAGGGCGCGGCACGAGCGGGGTTCCGGCTCGTCCACTTCTCGGTTCAGGGCAATCACCTGCACCTGGTGGTCGAGGCGGTGGATAAGATCGCGCTCTCGCGCGGGATGCAGGGACTGGCGGTCCGCATCGCGCGGGCGGCGAACCGCGCCGTGGGCCGCAAGGGCCGCGTCTTCGCCGACCACTACTTCGCCCGCGAGCTGAAGACGCCGGCGGAAGTGCGGCGGGCCGTCCGCTATGTGCTCGACAACCGGATGCTTCACGGCCGGCTGCAGCCGCAGACGGACGCCTGCGCTTCCTCGGCGCCGCTGGTCCAGCCGCGGACCTGGCTGCTCACGGTCGGATGGCTGCGCAGCCGCGCGGGCCCACTGCCGGTCAGCGCCTGGGACACCTGACAGCCACTCTACAAGGGCGGCATCCCCGCCTTCTGGATCCAAGCCGCCAGTTGCGCCGCCGCACGAGGATCTCGAGCCGTCACGCCGGCCGCGGCTCCGGCGTGCTGAGGAGCCTCGTCAACGAATCCCAAGCGCACGAGCAGGATCGCCAAGGCTTCCTCCATCTGCGGGTCGCCTGGGCGCACGCGGCAAAAGCCTCGGAGCACCTCAGCCGCCTCCGGAATCTTTTCCTCGCGCGCGAGCACTGCGCCGAGCCAATACGTGTAGTCCGAGCCGTTCGGCGCCTCGCTGACAAGCGAACGGAAGACGGGCAACGTCTCCGCATGTTGCCCGGTCTGCGTCAGCACCCACGCTGCGTCGCGGCGGGCCTCTGGATCCCGAGCGGTGCGCAGGACTTCCCGCGCCTCATCGATCGCTTCGCTCGGCCGGTCGGAGAAGAGAAACCACAAGCCCATGTAGCGGTGGTGGTCGGCGGGGGCGCTGGAGAGGCGCGCAGTCGCGAGCAGTTCGTCGAGGGCCCCCGCCCGATTGCCACGCTCCTGATCAATACTGGCGAGCTGGTTATGCGCATAGGCGCTGCCGGGCGCAGCGCGGACGGCACCGGTCCAGAGCGTCAGGTCATTCTCGAATTCCGTGGCGCGCTGGAAGGTCACCACTCCAAGCGCGACCGCCACCGCCACTGCGACAGTCGCGGTGACGAGTTCGCGCTCCGTGATCCAGGCCATCCCAGTCCCCAGCAGCGCAACCGGCCCGATCAGCGCCAGATACTGGAGGTGGTTCGAAACCGGCCCGACGCTGAAATAGGCGATATCCAGAACACCCAGCACCGGAAGCAACATCAGCACGGGATAGCCGGTCGCGTACAGCGCGGCGCGAGCGAGCCGGGAACGCGCGCGCAGCGTGACCAGGAGCGCCAGCGCCGCCGCCATCGCCAGGAGCGGCGCATAGAAAAGCAATGGGGAGTCCGGTCCGACCGTCCACGGCTCGTGGACGAATCCCAGACGGACAGGGATGAATGCATTCCGCAGATACGTCGTCAGCGCCCAGGCCGATTCGCCGACCCGCTGCCCAACGCCACGAGACACTGCCCAGCCACCCGCCATCGCGTTGTGACGCTGAAACCAGAGGTTGACGAAGCCGGCAACCAGCGCCACGGCGAAGAAGGGGGCGGTGGTCTCGTAGTCCCTCCGCCTGAGCCGGCCGCGTTGGGCGAGCGCGACACCAAGGAGAACGAGCGGCAACATGACGACGGAGGCCTTGGCGAGTGCGGCGAGCGCAAAGAGCGACAACGAGATTGCGTACGAACGCCGGTCACCTTCCTCGTCGAACCGGATCCAGGCCAGGATCGACCCCAAGAAAAGTACGCCAGAGAGCGTGTTCTTGGTCTCTGAAATCCAGGCGACCGATTCGACCGTGGCGGGATGAACCGCGAAGAGAAGCCCGGCGATCCATGCGCCCGGCATATGAAGGCGCCGGAGCACGCGCCAAACGAGGATCGCGGCGGCGATGTGCAGCAGGATGTTGACAGCGTGGTAACCCCACGCATGCAATCCCCACACGCGCCATTGCACCCAGAAGCACGTCCGCGTCAGCGGCCAGTAGTCGGCCGTAGTGGTCGTCAGCCAGACTCGCCAGAGCGGACCGCGAAGAAGGCGGCCGCCCTCGATAATCATGTGATCATCGAAGACGAACCCGCCCCGCAATGCCGGAATATACGCAATCGCTGCCGCCATCACGAGGACTGCGCCCCGGCGCCCGGCCTGCGTCAGCATCGATGGGCTCGTAGCATAAAGCCTGATCACTCCACGCCGCCGCGAGCAACTGATGCCGCGCCAAGCACCGAGAGCCGTTCGCGGGCCACGGCCACGTGGGGGTCCGAGTCCGGAAGGGCGCTCTCAAGGTAGGTCGAATAGCAATCGATCGCCTCCGGAAAGCGCCCGGTCTTGTCGAGCAGCCGCCCGAGGTTGAACCAAGCCAGCGACAGCATGGGGTCAGAGGCGACTGCGGCCCGGTAATGGTGCTCTGCGGCGTCGAAGTCGCCGCGGACGGCCGCCGCGGTGCCGAGCTGGGCATGGCTTTCGGCGTCGGACGGCTCCAGGGTCAGCGCGGTCTCCCACTCGCGCACCGCGCCGGGCAGATCGTCGCGATCCTTCAGCACGACTCCCAGGTTGAAATGGGCTCGAGCCGAGCGGGGCTCCACCGCCACCGCGCTCCGGGTCAAGGCGAGGTCGTCGTGCCAGTCCAGCGTGCGCGCAAACGTGCGCGCGCCGAGCGCGAGGAGAGCGGCCGCCGTGACACCCAGGGTCAGCAGCCGGTGCGAGCTCGCCTGGCCGCGCCGGAAAAGCTCGGCGGCGATCGGAAAGAGCCCCACGCACGAGAAGAAGATGTACCGCTCGGCGAAGGGAGTGCTGGTCGGCAGGGGGACGATCTGGGCGATCGGGAACAGGTTGGCGGCGAACCAGAGGAGCCCGACGGTGATCGGGACGGACCGATGGCGCACGAGCCAGATGAGTCCGGCAGCGATCGTCAGCCAGGCCAGCGGTAGCCATCCGTTGGAGAGGAGGCCGGGCGGCGGCGCGGCGTGAAAGTTGGAGAGGTCGCGCGGAAAGAGGATGAGCAGCAGGTAGCGTGGAATCACGGAATAGTTGAGCGCCAGGCGCTGGAGCAGGGGGGTCGCGGCAAGTTCCGGCGTGGCGGCCGCGTGCGACATCGCAATGGCGCGGAGCGCGAGCCAGACCGACGCCGCCGCGACGTGCGGGGCGAGCAGCAGGAGCGATCGCCGATCAGGGCGCCGCGGTCGCAGCGACGGAAGCACCAGCAGCGCCGCCATGAGCGGCAGGACCATCAAGGCCGGCTCCTTGGAGAGGAGCCCGAGAAAAAACGCGAAGCCCGAGAGCCAGGCCAGGCGCAACGAATCGCGCCGGGACGCGTCGATGAAGGCGGTCAGAGGCAGCAGCGCGAAGAGAAGCGCGAAGAGGTTGTTGCGGGCCGTCACGAACGCGACCGCCTCGACGCTGATGGGATGGACGGCCAGCAGCGCCGCGGCCACGAATGCCGGAGCCCGGCAGTCAAACACCCGTCGGGCCAGCGCATACATCGCGAGGACGCAGCCGATAGCCAGAACCAGGTTCACCGCATGAAAGCCGAGCGGATTCATCCCCCAGAGGTGATAATCAATCAGATAAGAGGCCCGATTGAGGGGCCGGTAGTAAGGCGGCATCCAGTCGGGCGAGAGGAGCACTTCTCCCAGGCGTGACAGGTCGCGGGTGGCGGGGTTCTTCACCACGATCAAGTCGTCGTCTCAGACGAATCCGCCGGCCAGCCCCACACCATGAAGCGCAAGCGTGAGCACGGCGAGCAGGATTGGTGGCGCAAACCTGCGAATTCGCGCGGACGGGGAGAACGAATCGAAACGGGGAAGCATCACTTCGCCGGCGCGAACGCCTGCAGTCGATTGTTCCCCCGGTCGGCCACGAAGATATCGCCCTGCAGATCGATGCAGATCTGCCCCGGGTAATAGACCAGCCCTTCGCCCCAGCCGATGCTCAGCCGCCGGCCGAGGAAGGTTCCGTCGGGTCCGAGCACCAAAATCCCATTGCCGTGATTATCAACCAGCACGATGAGCCCTTGCGCATTGATGGATAGGTAGCTGGGAAAGCTCGCATACTCCCGCAGGCCCTTCGAGAGCGGCGTCAACGACTCGGCGCCGACCTTCGCCGCGTAGACCACCGCGTGCGCGCCGTCCACCGCCAACACCGTCCCGCGCGCATCGACCGCGACGTCGTTCAGCGTCGCGCCCGCCGGCTGCAAAAGCTGCCGCACGAACGCGCCCGCAGGGTCCAGCACCACCAACCGCGCCGAGGCGATGTCGAGCAGGTAGAAGTTGTCGGCGGAGTCCAGCTTGAAGGCGACAGGAAAGAACCCGCTCGCCGCCGGCACGCCCTTGGGCTGTACGTACCCGGCAAAGGTACCTTGCTCGCCGACGCGCACGATGCGCCGCGTCCGCTGGTCGAGCGAGAAGACATTGCCCTTGCTGTCGATCTGTACGCGCGCCGGCGCGCCCAGCTCCGGGAAACGGATAGGAGCGCCGCCGGTGAGCGCCCCATCCTTGAAGGTCCAGGTGACCAGGCGGCCGTTGCCAGTGTCCGCCCCGACCACGTAGCCCTTACCGGCGCAGGCAACGCCCTCGGGCGCCTTGAGCGCGGCGCCGCTCGCGTCCGCATACGCCGAGCCCGCAGGCAAGAGCGGGAGCACCTCCGCGCGAAGGGCCAAAGACACCGCGCAGAGCAGCAGCACAAGCCTCATCGTTTGAATGACTCGTGGCATTTGGTGCAGAGCTCCGTAGTCGTCGGATAGGGATTCATATGCTTGAACTCAGTGCCGTGGGCGCGGTGGCAGCTGAGGCAATCGAGGACCAGGTTCCGGTTGCGCGGGTCTTTGAGCGTCGCACCCAAAGGATGCGTGGCGTGCTTCTGCCAGTCGTGACAGGTGCGGCACATCACGGTGGTATCGGCCTTCTTCATCAAGAGCGCCGTCTCCGACGAGTGCGGACTGTGGCAGGCGGTGCAGTCACCTGTCTCGACCGGCTTGTGCTTGGTCACCGACCGCTCCTGCCGCGCAATGGTGTCGGAATGGCAGGTGGCGCAGACCGCCTTCATGTTCCCCTTGATGAGGCCGCGCTGCCGCGAGCCGTGCGCGCTGTGGCAATTGAGGCACGCCTTCTCGTCGGCGATGGCCCAATGCACCTGCGGCAAGGCGAGCATTCGCGTGATCTCGGCGGCGTGGCAGCTGGTGCAGAGCGCCGTCCCCACCGCCTTGGTCTCGAAGGGCCGCGCCGACGAGGGCAAGGCGTGGCATTGGACGCATTGCCGGCTCGCCACCGGCTTATGCAAAGTATCGTAGAGCATGGCGGGCTTGCTCGAGCCGTGCGGGTCGTGGCAGGTCGTGCAACGCGCCTTCTCCACCGGATAGCTCATATGCGCCTTGGAGAAGGCCACGTTCGTCTTGTGGCAGCCGAGGCAGAGCGCCGGATCTTCTCCCTTGAGCAGGTGCTCGCCCTTGGCCGATGCATGCGGCTCGTGGCAGGTGGTGCAGGCTACCCTCCCCTGCTCGAAGTGCTTGTGCTTGGCCTGCCCCGTCGCGGTGGCGATCGCTGTGTGGCAGCCCGCGCACACTTGCGCGCCGGGCTTGAGCAGCTCGAACTTGTTGTCCGAGGCGTGCGGGTCGTGGCAGCCGGTGCAGTTTCCCTCGCCGAACGGCCGGTGCACGCTCTTCGCCTTGGCGGGCAAGAGGTCCTGGTGACAGGTGGCGCAGAGCTTGTCCTGGTCCGCGCCCAGCAGCTTGCCGTGCTCGCTGGCGTGCGGATTGTGGCAGCCGGTGCAGTTGCTGCTCTTCACCGGCGTGTGCACGAAGGCCTGCTTGAGCTTGGCCTGGAAAGGCGCGTGACAATCGAGGCAGAGCTTGCCCTCGGCGCCGGGCTTGAGCTTGAAGCGCTGCGCCTGGACGGCGTCGGACGGCGGCGCGGCGGCGGCGGTCAGCGCGGCCAGCAAGAGCGCGATCACAGCGCACCTCCGGTGTGGCAGGCGTCGCACTTGCCCTTCTCGAATGGCTCGTGCGCGACGCTGTTGATCAGCCGCGCGTCCGGACCGGCGTGCGGGTTGTGGCAGCTGGTGCAGTTGCTCCTGGTCAGATCGATTCCGAGGTGCGCCGCCGACAGCTTCGGGTCGGGCTGCTTGTGGCACCCGTTGCAGATCTGCGGCGTCGCCTGCGTGGCGAGCTTGGCGTTGGCCGAGGCGTGAGGCCGGTGGCACTGCAGGCAGTCCTGCCCGGCGGGGCCGTGCGTCTTGCCGGCGGAGATCTTCTCCTTGAGCGCCTTGTGGCAGATGAGGCAGGCCTCGGGCCCCTTGGTGAGCTGCAACATCTCCAGGCCCGACTTGTGCGGGCTGTGGCAGCTGGTGCAGTCGGCCTTGGCGAAGGGCGCGTGCACGCTCTTGGCGCCCTCGGCCTCCTTCATCGCCACGGCGTGGCAGCGCACGCAGAGGTTGCCCTGCGCCGCCACGGTCATGCCGGGGATGTTCGAGCCGTGCGCATCGTGGCAGGTGAGGCACTGGCCGTCGGCGAACGGCTGGTGCTGCGAGCCGCCCAGCTCCTTCTTCATCAGATCTGCGTGGCAGGTGGCGCAAAGCGCTGCGCCTTCGGCCTTGAGCAGGTTGGGCACGTCGGCCGAATGGCCCTGGTGGCAGCCGGAGCACTGCCCGTTCTGCACCGGCTTGTGCGTGTGCGACTTAACGAAGCGGGTCTCCGCGTCCTTGTGGCAGGAGTAGCAAAGCTTGTCCTCCGACTCCTTGAGGATGGCAGGGACGTTGGAGCCGTGGGCGTTGTGGCAGCTCGTGCACTTGCCGCCCCTGAAGGGCGCATGGACGACCTTGTCCTTGAGCTGATCGGCGGTCGAGGCGACGTGGCACTTCACGCAGAGCGCTTCGATGGAGACATCGAGCAGCGCCTTGTTGGTGGCGGCGTGCGGCTGATGGCAGGTGGTGCAGCCCTGCGCGACGGTCGCGTGCTTCGAAGTGACCGGCAGCGCCTTGTCCTTGTGGCAGGAGAAGCAAAGCTGGTTGCCCGCGGCCTTGAGCAGGCCCTTGTTGGAAGAAGTGTGCGGGTCGTGGCAGGCGAGGCAGTCGCCCTTCTTCACCGGCGCGTGCGCGATCTGATCCTTGTCGGCGATCCCGTCGGCGAGGTGGCAGCCGTAGCAGAGCTTGCTGCCGTCGGCCTTGACCGCGAACGGCTTCCCCGCTGAGGCCGCGTGGCAGGTGGCGCACTCCCCGGCGACCAGCGGCTTGTGCAACGAAGCCTTGAGCAGGCCCGCCTTGTCCGACGAGTGCGGATCGTGGCAGGTGGTGCAGGCCTTGCTCGCGACCGGCATGCCGCCGTGGGCCTTCTGGAACGGCGCCGCCGCCGCCGCGTGGCATTTCAGGCAGAGCGGTCCCTCTGCCGCGATGAGCAGGCCCTGCTGGTCGGAGGCGTGCGCGGTGTGGCAGGCCATGCAGCCGCCGTCCGCGACGACTTTATGGACGAACTTCTTCTCGAACGGCTCCGGCTTGTGGCAGGAGTAGCACTCCAGCTTGCCCTCGCGCTTGAGCAGGACCTTCGCGTTCGATCCGTGTGCGTCGTGGCAGTCGATGCACTTGCCCGTCTTGAGGACCTGGTGCACGACCTTCTTCTCGAGGCCGAGGCTCTCCTTCTTGTGGCAGGTCAGGCAGAGGCCGTTGCCGCTCTCCTTGAGAAGGAGCTTGGGCACAGTGCCGTGGCGCAGGTGGCACTCCTCGCACTCCTGCGACTTCACCGGCGCGTGCAGGTTTTTCAGGTCGTGGAGCTTGTCGGCGAACTTGGCGTGGCAGTCGAGACACTCCTTGCGCGCGAACTGCTCGGCGCGCGCCGAGAAAGCCAGCGCCAGGACCGCGCAGAGAATCCCGATGGCTGGGGCGCGCATGGGAGGTCCTTGCTCAGCTGCCAATCTGCGTGAGGTAGACCTTCACGTCGTGCGCCTTGCGCAACTTCGCCACCCAGTCGGCCATGGCCTGCGTGACCAGATCCGCCGCCAGCTTCTTGCCGATGGCTGGGCGCACTTGCAGATAAGGCTGCTGCTCCTCCGGCGTGGCGGAGAGCACCTTGATGAGCAGGTTCTGGCCATCGAGGGCCTGCAGGCGATAGTCGCCGGGCTTGGCTCCCTTGAGCTTGACCACCAGCTCGTGCGGCAGGGAGTTGGCGCTCACGGTAGTTCCGTTGAAGTCCACCGTGCGCTTGTCTTCGGCGATCTGGCCGTCGGCATTGGCCTTCAGCCAATTGAAGTCGGTGCCGGACTTCAGCTTGTCGTAGGCGCGCTGCGCGTCCTTTGACTTGGTAAAGGCGAGGCTGAAGAGCTTGTAATAGGAGGGCAGGACGAACTCTGCCTTGTGCTGCTCGTAGTACTTCTTGCCTTCGTCCTCGGTGACCTGGAGCCCCGGCAGCACCGCCTTCTTCACGAAGGCGCCGAAGACCAGCGACTCCTTGTACTCGGCGACAGCGCGCTTGTACTCGTCGGAGTCGGCGACCTTAGTGCGCCTGGCTTCGGTGTCGAAGACCTCCTGGTAGATCATCTTGTTCAAGGTGGGGATCTTCGCCTCGTTGACCCGCTTGAGCCGGATCGACTCCTCGACGCCGTGATAAAAAGTCAGGCGCATCGCCTCGGTCAGGTCGCCGACGGTGATGTCCTTTCCGCCCGTCACCCGCGCCACCACCCGCTTGTCCTTCGCCAGCTTCTCGAAGCCAGGCCGCTTCTTTTCGAAGTCGAGCTTGTCCACCAGCTTCTGCCGGGTGGTGCAGGTCTTCTTCACCAGCGCGTCGTAGTAGGTCTTGAGCGCCAGATCGCGGCGCTCATCGAGCGAGCGCCCTTCGGCATCAGCGCGCGCCTTCAGGTCCAGGGGATAGCGAATCTCCTCTAGCAAGAGCAGGCTCCACCCGCCCTCGACCTTGATGGGATCGCTCACCTGCCCCTGGAAGAGTCCCTGCAGTGCGGCCAGCACTTGCGGCTGCACCTGCTTGAGAGGGAGGAACTCGCCCGGCCCGCTGTCGGTGGCCTTCTTCGCCGCGGTGGCGGCCAAAGTCAGCTCGGCGAAGGTCTTGCCGGCCTTGAGCGCGGCTGACATCTCCTTCGCGTCCGCCTCCTTCACGAAGAGCAGCGCCTTGACCTTCCACTCCCGCACGGCGTCGCGGAAGTAGTTCTCGACCTGCGCCGGATCGGCCGTGATCTCGCCGGTGACCCGCGACTTGAGCACCTCGATCAGCTCGGTGTCCGAGTAGTCGGCGACGGCCTTCTTCAGCTCGGGCGCCTCGTCGAGGCCCATCTCGTGCGCCTCTAGCGCGATCAGCCGCGCGTCGATGATGCGCTCCAGCACCGCGGAGGAATCCTTCTTGCCGCCACTGGCCTGCGCACCGTGCTCCTGGTGGGTCGCGGCGAAAGCGGCGGAGAACTCGCGCAGCGTGATGACATCCTTCTCGATCTGCGCCACCGGCAGCGCGGCGTACTGCTCGGAGAAGAGCTTGGCCTTGACGATGCCGTTGGGCCCCTTCACCAGCGCATAAGGCTCTTCGGCGGAAGCAATCGAAGGGACAGCGACCAGTCCGGCGGCGAGCGCGAGGGAAGCGATGGCGGTGCGGTTCATCGGGACACTCCTTGAGCGGATGCGTGCCTCTGTCCGTCAGGGGTTCTGCAAGCAGCGCACCAGCAAGCCGTGCGCCCTGCGCAAGGGGTGCCGCCCGGTGGCGACGGCGAACGGGCGCAGGTTTTGCGGGGCGAGCTACTTCTTTGCGGCTTGCGGGAAGCGCAGCGGCGCGGGCGCATGGCCCGGTTCGACCAGATCATCGACCGCGCTGCGCACCATGCGGCAGGCCAGGTCGGGAGTGGTGCCCACCAAGCCTGCGTCGAAGAAGAAGACGCCGTCGTCGCCCTGGTTGTACGAGGTCGATTCCCACAGCACCTCGTTGTTGGCGCGGTCGAGCAAGAGCGCGGTGAACTGGACCCGCGGCGCCGCGCCGGCGCCTTCCGGATCGTCGTAGTCGCGCACGATGCCCGCGACCACCAGGTCGGCCTGCACCAGTTCGAGGATGACCCGCGCGACGTCGAGCGAGATGCCGCCCTCGCTGATGATGCGAAAGCGCAGGAGCCCGTCGCGCAGCACGCCGGGCTCGACGGCGCGGAAGCGGCCCGACGCTTCGAGCTGCCGGACGAACTGGAGCGCGAGCAGGTCCCCGGCGTTGCGCCGCGCCGTCTCGTTGGCGAAGGGCAGCACCGCCACCGACCGGGTCTGCGCCGCATCCAGCCGCGGCGAGCGGAACAGCTCCTTGGGAGCGAAGCGCCCGCTGCCGGGGCAGGCAACCGCGTGCGGGCCTTTGCCGGCGAGGGAGAGGGCGAGGGACGCCGAGAGCTTTGCCAAAAGAACTTCCTGGAGCTCCGGGTACTCGTGGACCACGCCCAGCTCGAAGAGTCCGGGCGAGTCGTCGCCCGCGCGCGCCGCCGCGTCGATCCAGCGGACCTCCGCCGCCTCGTCGGCCGAGACGAGGCGCATGGAGATGCCGGCCTTGGGCGGGTTGCCCGGCTGGTACAGCTCGACGGTGGTGACGAGAAGTCCGGCGGCGCTCAGCTCCTCGCCCGCCGCCAGCGCTTCCTCGCGGTCGACTCCGCCGGTGTAGCGGAGGCGGTGGCGGGCGAGAAACTGCTCGACCAGCGCGGCGTCCACGAGCGGGATACCGCGTACGCGCAGGGATCGCTCCACCGCGTCCTGTACTTCCCTCAGGGGAATGCTGGTCCCGCTGAGGTTGACGACCGGCAGCAGCACCAGCGGTCCGCTCAGCGCCGGAGGCTCCTTGTGCGCGACAGGGCGCGACCCGGCGCACCCCGCAAGCCCCAGCAGGAGCGCGACGGCCGCCGCGCGCGCGACGAGAAGGCGCGCCGTGGCGCGCTCAATGAAAGAGCTGGTTGAGCAGGTCATGGACCGCATCCTCGGTCACCTTGTTCATCGGGTCGCCGCCGCCTCCGAGGAGGCGGTCGAAGAAGCCGATCCCGCCCTTGGTGGTCGAGGCGGACCAGACGATCTTGCCGGTCCCGGCCTCGACCATCTGCACGCTGAGCGAGATCGAGTTGGCGGTGCTGTTCCCGGATCGGACTTCTCCGTACTCCTTGAGGACGCCGGTGATGACCGCGTCGGCGGCGAGCATCTTGCCGATGGCGATGAACTCTTCCTTCGACGGCGTGCTCGGCAGCGCCACCCCGCCGCGGTTGATTCCGCGCGCGACCTCGCCGGCCGGCAGCACGTAGAGGGCGCCGGTCGCGAGCAGCATGTTGGAGAAGACGTCGCGCACGCGCTCGTGCGCCGTGTTGGCGGTGGTCAGGTTCTGGAAGGGCAGCACCGCCACCGTCCGGACGGCGGCGAAGTCCATGCCCTTGTCCTGGTACCTGCGCCCGGAAGCGCAGGCGGCGAGCAGGAGAAGCAGAAGGTATCTCTTCATGGCGTCCTCATAGCGCCGTCTGGAAGTCGGCGGTGAAGGTGTTCGAATGGGTCCGGCTGGGGTCGGCGCTCGCGGCGCTGTCGAGAACCGAGTACGAGACGCTCAGGATCGTGCCGGCCCGGATGTTCCAGCGCACGCTCGGCACGAACAGGCGCGTGGTCCCTCCGGGCTGCTGCCGCGTCTCGCTGTAGGTCATGGCGAGCTGCAGGTCGCCGCCGGCAAAGGGCGAAAAGCTGAGCGTGCCGCTCGCGAACGTCTGCGGCCGCGGCCTTGTAATGACGCGCGAGATGGCTGCCGACACGTAGAACGCCGGCACCGGGTTGAAGGAGATGCTGCCGTCGATGCGGTTCGACGCGCTGGAGCTGCGGGGCCCGCCGCCGCCGCTAATGGTGGTGTCCGAGTGGGCAAAGGTTCCCCCGAGCGTCAGCTTGGGATTGGGCTGCACCGAGGCATTGAAGGTCAGCCCCTTGCTCAAGAGCTTCTGCCCGCTGGGGCTCCCCACCAGGGTGGCCAGCGCGCCGGCGAGCAGCCCGATGCCGCGGTACGGAGTCGCCCGGTTGAAAAACGAGAGCGAGTTGGTGGTGCCGAAGCCCTGCGCGTTGGAGATGGTCTGCCCGCTGTAGACGAGGTTGTGGCTCAGCGTCGGCAAAGGCGTGGCAGCGAGCGCGGCGCTGTAGAGGAAGAGTCCCTCGTGCGAGCGCGAGAGGCCCTGGTCCTGCCGGGCCAGGCGCGAGTTGAAGAGCAGGATCGGACTCAGCCTGCGGCTGTACGAGAGGCCGTTGGTGACCAGGTAGCTGTAGTTCGGCGTCCCGCCGGGCACGGTGGCGAGGGTGAGGATGGAGCCGAAGTCGTAAAAGAGGTTGGGGTAGAAGACCTGCCTGCGCGCGCTGGTGTTGAAGCTGGCCCTGGTGTTTGACTGCCATCCAGTCGCGCCCACCGGCGTGACGAGGAAGAGCTGAAGCTCGGTGACGAAGATGTTGCTGAAGCGCTTGTCGAGGGTGACCGAGGGATCGATGGGCTTGGTCACGACTTTGAGAAAGCGCGCGGTGGTGGTGGCGATGGTGATCTCGAAGCGGTTCTGGAAGACGCCGAAGACCACCGGCCCGGCGATGGGCACCTCGGTCCAGCGGAAGTTGTCGTCGCTCTGGAAGACCGTCCAGCGGAACGCGCCCGAGACCTGCGCGGGGAGCTCGCGGTCCACCCAGAGATAAAACGTATTGACCTTGCCGAGGAGATCCGGGAACTGCACGCCGAAGTCGCGCGCGTTGGTGTCGCCTGCGAGCGCTACGGAAAAGCCGAGATCGAGGTTCGCGCTCGCGGTCGTGTTGCCGTCGATCAGCGCAGGGTTTGCGACCAGCGTGTCTTGCGTGGGGATGGCCGGGAAGGTCTCGACGAGCGACAGCCCGGCGAGCGGCGCCTGCTGCGTCGCGATGGTGCCGCCCGGACCCGAGCTGGAGACGTGGGACCGCTGGTTGCTGACTTCGGCGCCGGCGGCGACGGCCGTGATGCCGCCTTCGAAGGTATTGGAGTAGTTGACCCGCCCGGTCTGCGAGATCGAGGTCGAGTCGGTGTGGTGCAGCCGATCGATCGGCTCGGCATAACTTGCCGTGTAGAGCAGGTCGATATGCCTGACCGGCGACCAGGTGGCGCTGAAGAGCGCGAGGTTCGTCACCACGTCCTGCGAGACGCGAAGCGTGTCGTAATTGTGCGGCCGGGACAAGCGCAGCGAGAAGGCCGGCAGCCCGGTGGGACGCCAGATGGCGAACAGGCTCGGCTCCTCGATCACCAGCGCCGGGGGCGGGCCGGTGAGCACGCTCGCCTTCTCGACGCGGTAGTTGTAGCCGGCGGCGCCGCTCAGGATGGGCCCGCTCAGGTTGAGGTTGGCAAACGCGCTCTCCGTCCGCGACCATGTCGCCGGGCGCCAGGCATTGCTCTGCTCAAAGAGGCCACCGCCGCTGAACCGCAGGAGCGGAAAGAAGCTTCGGTCGAGCGTCAGGCGATACCTCTGGGTGAGCTGGTCTGAAACGAAGTGCTGCGTGTTGCCGGCTGGATCCGTGGTGCTCGAATTCGAATGCGAATAGCTCTCGTCGACAAAGCCCGAGATCCCTTCAGCCCACGCCCCGCCCGAAAGCAGCGCGATCAGGGAGGCGATGTGGATCCGGGCTCTCATCCACGCCTCAGTTCCTCTCCCCTATCAGCGCCAGC
Source organism: Deltaproteobacteria bacterium (assembly GCA_025350525.1). Taxonomy (GTDB): domain Bacteria; phylum Myxococcota; class Myxococcia; order Myxococcales; family 40CM-4-68-19; genus 40CM-4-68-19. The sequence goes on along the minus strand of JANXXR010000364.1, from coordinate 22,173 downwards.
ACGCGCGGCTGGGCGCCGACGGAAAACCCGCCGAGCGGCTTCTTGGTGGTCAAATGGATCGCCTCGATGGAATGGCTGTCAGGCAGGAGCACGAAGATCGCATTCTCGGCGTCGTCGATGGCCATCCACGAGACGGCGCCCGATACTTCCAGGTAATCGATGGGCAGGAGCGAGAAGGGATCGAAGACCGCCAGCCGCTTATCAATCCCATTGGCGACATAAAGAAGGTCGGTATTGGAATCAACTTTCAGGGCGCTGGTTCCCAGGCCGACGTAGACGCGCTTTGCGACCGACAAGTCGGGTAGCGAGTAGACGGCGAGGTAGGCCGAGTTGGGCGAGGCGACGTAGAGCCGTGTGCCGGCGCGGTCGATTTGCCCGCGCAGCGGCGCATTCTCGGTGGGCACCGTCGCCACCACCGAGCGGGTGGCGAGGTCAACGACCGAGATCGAGCTGGAGCGCTGGTTGAAGACGTAGGCCCGCGCGCCCCTGCGATCGAGGAGCAGCGAGGTGGGCTCGTCGCCGGTCTGCACGCGCCCGACCTCGATCATGGAATTCGGATCGATGAGGCTCACCGTGCTCGAGCCCGCGTTGGCCGAGAGGAGCAGCCGGCGGTCCGGCGTGAGGAGCAGTTCGCGCGGCGAGTCTCCGGCGTTGAGGCGGATGCGCGAGACCTCGGCGCCGTTGGCGATGTCGACGATGGCCACCTGGTCGTCCTCGGCCAGCGCCACGTAGGCGCGGCTGGCGATGGGATCGAGCGCGATCCCCCACGGCGCGCGGCCGGTGGGCAGGACCTCGGTGACCTTGCGCGTGCGCTTGTCGAAGATGGTCAGCTGGTGGGAGGCCTCGTCGGAGCAGAAGGCGGTGAGCGCGACCACGGCCTTTGCCGGCACCGCAGCTATGAAGGAAGGTGCGAAGGCGAATCGCTGGTCCGTCGAGGCGGGCTGCAGCGTCAGCCAGAGCACCACCGCGCGCCGCCGCGAGACTGCGAACGGCGCCTCGATATGAATGGGCTCCTTGACGACGAGCAGGTCGGAGCCGCCCAGCGTGGCGCGCTTGAAGAGCAAGGCAAGGCCGGTGTACGTGCCCGCCTCGACGCGGCCACTCGCGAGCAGCCGCTGCCGGCCCGGCGCGCCGTCGAGCGCGACCTCGAGCGGCATGGCGCGCCCGTCGGCCCGCACGGCAGAGACAGAGGTCAACTCGAAGACGAGGCGGGCGGCGTCGCCCGGCAGCGGCTGCAGCTCGACGAAGATCTCTGCTTCGTTTTCGAGCGGCGCGGTGGCCGCGATCTGGTGCGAGACCAGCGAACAGGCGGCGAGCAGCGGGAGCGCCAGCGCTGGTCGCCTCAAGTCCATGACAATCCTTGCGCGGCAGCGCAGCAATTGCGCTCGCCGGGGCGCGCAGCCGCGGTATGGCGCTCGGTTCGCACCGTCTACTGCACTGGTACTGCACGGGCCATGCCCCGCCCGGGTGCTCCACAAATGAAGAGGAGGGCCGCTTTCGCGACCCTCCTCGTTCAGGCCAGCTGGACGTCAGTTAGTCCTTTGCGTGGCACTTGTTGCACAGCGAGCGCTGGAAGGTGGCGTAGTTCGTCGCCGACCGACCGCCCATGGCTGCCGTGTACTGCGCCTGGGTATAGCCGTTCGAGTACTGCCCGCCCTTGCCCTCGAGGGTCGGCGCATCGCTGCCCGGCCAGGCGCCGGCGATGGTGAGGAACTCGCCGCGGTTCTGCCAGCGGGTAGCGGAGTCGAAGCCGCCCGCGTGCGCGCGGTGGCAGGTCAGGCACATGACGTTCTCGGTGCCAGTGCTCGGGCCGGTTGTCTTCGCGAGGCCCAGAACGGCGGGAATGGCGGCAATGCAAGTAGTCCCGTTAGGAACGCAACCGGCAGGACCGACGGCGGGAACTGCGGCGCTGCCGCCAATCATGGACGCGTCTCCGGCCAGCGTGGCGATCACGGTGGTGCCCTCCTCGTACGGAACCAACGAGGTGTACGAAGTGGCCACAGTGTTGGTCAGGTCGCCCGAGGCCTTGTAGGCGTTGTAGATGCCCGCCTCAGTCGTGGGGGCGCCCCAGACCGTCGCGCTCGTGGCCAGCTTCGCCCCGGCGCCCGACGGGTGGATGAGCTTGGTGTTGGCCGCCATGACGTTGGGGTTGTGGAGCGCGGTGTGGCAGTTGGAGCACCACTCGCTCATGCCCGCGCCGTAGGCGACGCGCATGTCAGTGACCGCCTCGGTGCGGTTGAAGTTCGAAGGAGCGACGGCCACCGGCGGATCGGCTTGATCGAACGTGTAGCCGGCTCCCTCGTTGACGTAGTTCTTGCCGCCAAGAAGGCGGTACACGCCCACGGCTTCGGTCGCCGTTGCGGTCGCACCGTAGGAGCCTGAGCCGGCGATGGGCAGCGTCTTCGCGCCGAGCTTGTTGTAGGCGATGGTCCCGTTCGCATCGACGACGCGGGCGCGGCTGTGTGGGTCGTGGCAGCTGACGCAAGAGAGCGTCGCGGCAGTGTACGTGCCGCCCGGAGCCGTCAGGAGAGTCGCGTCAGCGATCATACCGTAGTCTTTCGCGACCACGTTGTGGCCATGCCGCTCGCCCTTGCTATTAAAGGGAGCGCCGTAGCTGGTCGTGGTGCCCGGGGCTGAAGCGATGCCGAGCCATGCGAAATCGCCGCCCGGCGTCGTGTTAGCAGGGAAGCCCGTAAGCGCGAGGGGGTACGTCATGATGTGATAGCCGCCGCCCGTCGCGCTGGCGTGGCAGTTGAGACAGGTCGAGCTGGGGTCGGAGCCTTGCAAGAGAAAGTCGGCCACGCCCTGGAACTGCGTGCTCGCGCCCTTGATTGCAACCGCCTTGCCGCCGGAGGAGTTGTGCATCGTGTGGCAGCCGTCGCAGTACGCGACGCCGCCGTCATGGAAGGCGAACGCCTCTGGGGCGAACGCGAAGGTCGCCATTGCGAAGGCGACGAGGATGGTTCCAAACTTGAGGGATTTCATCTGGTGCTCCTTTCACTGCTTGAAGCTTCGAAAGCCGGGACTTCTGCTCGCTGCACTAAGCAAGCGAAGCGCCAAGCAGGGAGCGTTGATTCCAGTGGGTTTTTCGGTTTTGCGGCTCGGGCGGCGTGAGCCACCACACCCAGTGTTGGGGGTTTGCACCCAGACCGAAATGCCCGCTGATTGGACTATTGGAAGACGACTTCAAACACCTTGACGCCGCCGACGCTCTGGCTGACGAAGACGCGGCCGTTGCTCACCGCGACCTCGTTGGGGGCGACGAGGTTGTCGTCGTCGTAGCCGCGGTAGCCGAACTCGCCGATGAACTTGAACTCTTTGTCGAAGACGATCACCACCGCGCGCAGCACGTCGGTCACGTAGAGGTGGCCGGTTTCGTCGGCGGCGATGCCGGCGACGATGTTGAACTTGCCGGGCGCGCCGCCGCGCGTGCCAAACGGATGCAGCTGGCCGTCGGGCGTGAGGACGAAGGCGAGGAAGAGTCCCGAGATGGTCCCGAGGATGTTGCCGTCCGGCGAGACGTTGAAGCCGCGCAGGTCGTTGCCGGGACGCTTCTTCAAGTCGAGCTTGAGGAGCTTCGCCAGATCCCAGGACGCGGAGACCGCGCCGGAGATCCCGATCTCTACGATCATGAGGTTGTTCCCATCTGCGAGATAGAGTTTTCCCTTCGCGGTCCGCAGCGCGCTCGGGCTGAAGCCCCCCGGCACGCCGCTGACCGCGATCCTCGCGATGGGCTCACCTCGGAAGTTGCAGCGCACCAACGACCACTCCTTTGTCTTGACCGCCAGCACGACAATGTCGCCGCCCTCGATCGGCACCGCGCCGACGACGGTGCCCAGGCCCGAGTCGTTGCCGAAGGCGAAGACCTCCATGCCGTTGTCGTTGAAGACATCGACGGTGCCGCTGCTCGAGTCGATGACGTAGAGCTCGCCCGCGCGCGAGTCCCAGTTCATCGTCGCCCAGGAGATCGGCAAGGCGCCGTTCGAATCCGAGAGCCGGTAGGTGAAGTTGCTCCGCATCACTTCCGCGGACGCCGGATGCGCAAAGGCCGAGGCGGCCAGAAGAGTAAGGATGACTTGATTGACGCGGGTCTTCATTCGATTTCCTCTTTGCTGCACAGGCAAGAGGGGTGCCACCCAGCGACTGCCGAGACTCCAGAGCGGTCACCTGGGTAGACGCGCAGCGATTGCGCGTCGCTCTCTGCGCCGCGCAAGTTTTGTAACCGCTAGCAGCGCGCGCGCCGGAGACGCCATTTGGGCAGCTTGGTCCGGACCTTGCTCAGCAGGCAGGGAGGAGGTGCGCGTGCCGCAGCGGCTGCCCGGCTTCAGGAAGCTCAACGCGAGCCTTCGGGCGCGCGTCTTCTTGCCCTCGGCCCTGCTCTTCACCGTCACGCTCGGACTGATGGTGTTGGCCGCGGTGGAGATGCTGGGCCGCGACCTGGAGAAGAACGTGCGGCACCGCGCCGAGATGTTCGTCGACGCCGCCGCCGAAGGGCTGAGCTCGGAGATGCTCCACTCCGGGCGCAACGCGCTGCCGGTCATCCTCACCATGGTCGACGAGCACCGCCAGGAGGTGATCTCGGTCAGCCTGATGCGCCCCGACGGAACGGTGATTTCTTCTTCGAATCCAAAGCTGATCGATGCGCGCCCCTGGCCCACGCTCCCCGGCGGGGAAAAGACGGAGGTGCGGCCGGTCAACTCGGACCAGTTCGCGGTGCTCCGGCCCATCCAGAACGCCCCGGGCTGCGCCGGCTGTCACGGCTCGGTGTCCAAGGTCAACGGATGGATCGATGCGCGCTTCTCGCGCGATCCGGTCCAGACCGCCAAGAAGATGCTCGCCGGCGAGCTGGTGGTGGCGGCGGTGCCGGCGCTCATCATCCTGCTGGCGAGCGCCTATTGGCTGCTGGGGCGGGAAGTGGTCAATCCGCTGCAGCGCCTGGTGCGGGCGATGCGGCTGGCCGAAGAAGGCGACGCCAGCATCGTCGCCGACGAGGGGCGGCCCGACGAGCTGGGCGTGGCGGCCCGCGGATTCGACGCGACCTTCGCGGCGCTCAAGCGCAGCACGCGCGAGCTGGAGCTGGTCTACGCCGAGCGGATGGTGCGCGCGGACCGCTTCGCCGCGGTCGGCGAGATGGCCACCGGCCTCGCCCACGAGATCAAGAACCCGCTGGCCGGCCTCTCCGGCGCGCTCGAGCTGCTCGCCGAAGATCTGGCCGGGACCGGCAGCAAGGCCGAAGTCGTCGCCGAGATGCAACATCAAGTGCAGCGGCTGACCCGCACCATGGAGGGCCTGCTCAACTTCGCCCGGCCGCCGCGCGCGCGCATGCAACGGATGGAGCTGACGCCGGTCATCGAGGCCGTGCTCTTCCTGGTGGGGCAGCAGCACAGCGAGACGCCGGTGGAGATCAAGTTCGTGCCCGACCCGTCGCTGCCGGCGCTGCACGGCGACCCGGGGCAGATCGAGCAGGTGCTCCTCAACCTCTGCCTCAACGCGCTCCAGGCGATGAATGGCAAGGGCGGGACGCTCACCGTCACCAGCTTCGTCCGCGACGAATTCGTCGTCGTGCAGGTGGGCGACACCGGGCCGGGAATTCCCCTCGAAGTCCGCGCCCACGTCTTCACGCCTTTCTTCACCACCCGCAAGGACGGCAACGGGCTCGGGCTCGCCACCTCGGCGCGCATCGTGGCCGAGCACCGCGGGCAGATCGAGTTCGACTGCCCGCCCGAGGGAGGCACGCTCTTCTCCCTCTCGCTGCCCGTCGAGCAGATCCTGGAGATGGCCGCATGACTTCCGCCGCGCACATCCTCGTCGTGGACGACGAGAAGCTGATCCGCTGGTCGCTGCAGGAAAGGCTGACCAGGAGCCACTACCAGGTCACCAGCGCCGAGTCCGGCGAGGACGCGCTCGCCCAGCTGGGCAAAGGCTCGCCCGACGTGATGCTGCTCGACGTCCGCCTGCCCGGCATCGACGGACTCGACGTGCTCAAGCGCGCGCTGGTGCTCCATCCCGAGCTGGTGGTGGTGATGATGTCCGCCCACGGCACGGTGGACATCGCCGTCGAGGGGATGAAGCTCGGCGCCATCGACTTCCTCGTCAAGCCTTTCCCGCTCACCACCCTGGACGCGGCGGTCAAGCGCGCGCTGGGCGCCGCCGCCACCCGGCGCCTGCTGGCCGGACCGCTGGGCGCGGGCGACGCCGCCGCCGAGGGACCGTCGCTGGTGGGCCAGTCTCCGGCCATCAAGCAGATCCGCGGGCTGATCGAGCGCATCGCCATGAACGACGCCGCCACCGTGCTCATCGAGGGCGAGAGCGGGACCGGCAAGGAGGTGGTCGCCCGCGGCATCCACGCCCAGAGCGCGCGGGCGCAGAAGCCGTTCCTCTGCATCAACTGCGCGGCGGTGCCGGATCACTTGTTGGAGAGCGAGCTGTTCGGACACGAGCGCGGGTCGTTTACCGACGCGCGGACGCAGAAGATCGGCCTCTTCGAGGCGGCGGCGGGCGGCACGGTGATGCTCGACGAGATCGGCGACATGCCCGCCGGCGGCCAGGCGAAGCTCTTGCGCCTGCTCGAGAACCGGACCTTCCGGCGCGTCGGCGGCGTGGTCGAGCTCGACTCCGACGTGCGCGTCGTCGCCGCCACCAACGTCGACCTCGAGCAGCGCGTCGCCGACGGGCGCTTCCGTCCCGACCTCTACTTCCGGTTGAATGTGGTCCGCATCGTCATCCCGCCCTTGCGCGACCACATTGAGGACGTGGCGCTGCTCGCGGTGGCCTTCATCGTCCGCTACAACGAGCAGCTCAAGCGCAAGGTGCGCGGCGTCTCGCCGGAGGCGCTGCAGCTCCTCACCGCCTATCGCTGGCCGGGCAACGTCCGCGAGCTGCGCAACGTCATCGAGCGGGCGATGGTGCTCTACGGCGAGATCGACGAGGTCCGTCCCGAGCACCTGCCAGAGTCGATTTGCCAGAACCGGCCGGACTTCGCGCCGCCCCGATCGGACCCGCCGCCCAGCGGCGGTGCGCCGCCGCCCGGGAGCATGGAGTTGAACGCGGTGGAGCGCCGGCTGATTCTGGAGGCGATGCAGAAGGCGCACGGCAACCAGTCGATGGCGGCGCGGCTGTTGGGAGTGACGCGCGATACGCTGCGCTACCGGTTGAAGAAGCACCTGCTGGCAGAGCACGGAGAGCCGGGATAGCGAAGGGCTCATTCAGCGAGCGAGAGCATGGAGATCTGGGGACACCATACGCAACTCAAGCCCCAGACTTCCAGGCAAAGTCGAGTTGCGTATGGTGTCCCCAGATCTCCGCCCCAAGTCTTGCTTGTCCCCGCCGGCGCCGCGCGCACCTGCGCCGGATGACCCACGAAATGGGTGCCTTCCCCCAGGCCAATCGAGTGTCTGGAAGTCAATGATTGGATGAGACGGATCAATCTGTTTGGCATTCTGGTTGCTGAGCAAAAGCCCTGGGGAGGCCGGGGGCCCACAGTGTTCTGCCTCGTGACAGTGCGTACGACAGCCGGAATCTGGCGCTGCCAGAGCGTCGCCGCGCTGCTTCGGGCAAAGGCACACTTACGGAAGAGCGATGAGCACTTCGTGCGCGTGCTCTTCCGCGAGGCGGGCCGGTACGCAGTCGCGCGGGTGCGGGCGGCGGTGCTCGAAGGCGAGGCCGACGCGGCGGTGCATTCCGCCGAGGACCTGCCCGGTCCCGATCACGAGAAGCTGGAGGTGATCGCCATCCTGCCGCGCGGCGACCCACGCGACGCGCTCTACTCGAAGAACGGAGCCCCGTTCGCGCGGCTCGATCGCGGCGCTCGCGTGGGGGCCGCGGGAACGGCGCGCGCGGCACAACTCGCCGAGTTGCGTCCAGACCTCTCCATCGTCGAACTGGACGATGGCGATGCCTCGGTGCTGGAGCGGGTCGGCCACGACCTGGACGCGGTGGTGGTAGCGGCCGACTCATTGGAGCTGCTCGGGCACCCCGAACGCGAGCGCTTCCCGCTGGTCCAGATCGTGCCCGGCGTCGGTCGCGGGGCCATCGCGATCGAGGTGCGGGCCGGAGAGCGCCACCGCCTGCAGCCGCTGGCGGACCTGGACGACCCGCGCTCCAGGATGCAGGTGATGGCGGAGCGCGCGGTGTTCCGCAGGCTCCAGGCGTGGCCGGCGCAGAATCTGGGGGTGGTCGCCGAAGTGCAGTACGGCTCGGTCACCCTCTACGGCGCGCTGGCGGCGGGCGCCCGATCGCCCGTCATCCGCGTGCAGCGCAGCGGTCCGGCGGCGATGGCCAGCCAGGTCGCCGCCGCCGTCGCCAGCGCCCTCCTGCTGCAGGAGGAATCGGCTGGATCCGGGACCACCTGGCGCTGAAGCGCTCCAGGCGGCACTTTGCCGGGCACGAGGCTTGCTGTTGTGTGCAGTCGAGATGCGGAACCTGGGACACCTGCTCTTCGCTCTCTTGCTCCTCCCCGGTGCGGCCCTTGCCGCCACGGCGGAGCGGCTGGTCTTGCTGGTCGATAACCGGTCGGCCAACGCCGCAGCGGGCGCAGAGCTGAAGCCGCTCCTCGTCGCCGCGCTCCTGCGCAAGGGCTATGAAGTGGTGGCCGGACCCGAGGTGGATGCGGCCGGCATCGAGGCCGCGGAAGAGCTGGCGCCGGACGACGCGGCCGAGCTCCTCGAGCGCTTCAAGGCGCAGGGCGTGCTTGCGGTGACGGTTCGCTTCTTTCTCGATTCGCACGACCGCAGCCGCGGACCGAGGGCCAGCGGCGCCATGGGCCTGACGGCGAAATCGTTCTCGGTGGCTCGGGCCACCTGGCGCAACTCGCGCAGCGTCGTCGAGGACGACTCGCCCCGGAAGAGGCCGCTCGCGGCGATGGTGGTGGCGCGGCTGCTCTGGACCTTTCCGGCGGCTCCCGGCGCGACGCTGGCCAGCGCCGCCGAGGATTGGGACGAGATGACCGGCGCTCCCCCGCTGCTGCGCGCCGGGCCAGCGGCGGTGCCCGACTACGACGTGCTCATCGAGCGGCTGCGGGTGGGGCGCACCGGCCCGCGGTTCCCGCTGCGGATGAGAAAGAAGAGCCGGTAGTCCTTGCGCCCGGTGCAGACCTTGCGCCGCTCATCCTCCTGCAAATCCTGCGCGCCGCTCCCTGTCCTCCCTGCGCCGCGCAGCTTGCCGGGTGGCACGACGCGTGCTCTGGAGAGGGACAACCTCTGGAGAAACCCATGCCCGTCAAGGTCAACTTCGTCCTCGCTGCCCTCGCCCTCGCGGCCGCGTGCCGGAACCAGCCCGCCCCAAGCTCTCCTGCTCCTGCCGCCGTCGCGCCCATCGCGGCGGCCACCTTCGCCGCTCCGGAAGCGCCCGCCGCCGGCGAGGTCATCCGCGGCAAGGTGACGGAGAAGATCGACGTCGCCTCCTACAGCTACCTCAAGGTCAGCGGAGCGGACGGCGAGGTCTGGACCGCGGTGCCCACCACCACCAAGGGAGTGGGCGACGTGGTCGCCGTCTCCGGCGCGATGTGGATGGAGAACTTCAAGAGCGGCACGCTCAAGCGCACCTGGCCGAAGATCGCCTTCGGCGTCCTCCAGGGCGAGCCTGCGCCTGCCGCACCCAGGGCCGCGCCGACGGGTTCTGGCGGCGGAATGTTCGCCGCCGCCGCAGCGCAGTCGCCGCAGTCTCCCTCGACCGCCGTTCCCGCTGGACACCCGGCGCCCGCCGCGACTGCCGACACCGGCCCGGTCAAGGTCTCCAAGGCCGCGGGCCCGCAAGGCCGCACCATCGCGGACATCTATGCCCAGAGCGCGCAGCTGAAGGACCGCCCCATCTCCGTGCACGGAAAAGTCGTCAAGGCCACCAACGGCGTGATGGGCAAGAACTGGCTGCACCTGCGCGACGGCACCGGAGCGGGCGCCACCGCCGACCTCACCGTGGCCAGCGACCAGACCGCGGGCGTGGGCGACACCGTGCTCGTCTCCGGCATCGTCCACCTCGACCGCAGCCTCGGCGCCGGCTACCACTACGACGTCCTCGTCGAAGACGCTCAGGTCAAGGGCGACTGAAATGCGCCGCCCCGCACTGGCAGGGGTGGCGCTCGCGCTCCTCGCAGCCTGCGGGGCCGGCGACCAGCCCGGCGGTCCCGGCCTGCCCGGCGGACCGACGCCGCCGCCGCGCGGGAGGACGACGGGTCTCACCGCCAGCGCCGCCATCGGTCCGGCCGGGGGATCGATCAGTCTCATCGCCTCCGCCGGCGCCTTGACCCTGACGATTCCTGCGGGCGCGCTGTCGGCGGCGGTGACCTTCTCGCTCTCGGAGATCATCCCGGTCGGCCTGCTCGGCGGAGTGGGCAGCGGATATCGCATCGATCCGCTGGGAACGCCGGTCTCGCTTCCGGCAACGCTGACCTTCACTCCTCCGGCCGGCACCTCGCCCACTGCCGTCATGCCCGCGTACCAGGGCGCCACCGGTTATTGGTACCGCGCCTATGCGGTGACGCGCGACGCGGCCACGGTCGCGACCCAGAGCACCGACCTCCACGACTGGAGTCTCGTCGCCGTGGCGGCGCAGCGCGACCTGAGCGGCCCCTTCCGCCTCGACTCGACCGAGCGCCTGACGCACACCGCGACCGGCAGCGCGACGCTCCAGTATCTCGGCGGCAGCGGAACCTCCGCCGCCTACCTGCCGCAGGGAACCATCACGCTGGCGACGCCGGTGGCGAAGGGCAGCGCCTCCTGCACGACCGCGACCGCGACCATGGCCTTGCCCGACAGCGTTGCCGAGGCGACGCTGACCCGCTTCGACTGGGGCATCAACGGGCAGTGGGCGCTCTCGTGCACCGACGCCTCCAGCGACTTCGTCTCCACCAACTTCGACAGCCTAGGGATCACCAGCATCGGCTGCGCCCGCAGCTACCTGGTGCCGCCGGTCATTGGTCCCAATCTCATCCAGGGCACCTACAAGATCGACTGCGGACTCGACGGCGCGGTGACGGCCACCTGGAATCTGCAGGGAACCTCGTGCGGACAGCCGTGCGCCACGCCGCCCAACCCCTGCTTCGCGGGCGTGCTTCAATGCGGCAGCGGCACCGCCGCTTGCGGCAACGGCGCGCAGCTCGCCGCGGGGACGAGCTGCGGCACGAACCTCGTCTGCTCTGCTGCCGGCGTCTGCGGCGCGTGCACCACCGGCGCCACCTGTACTTCGACCAACGCCTGCCACACCGCGGCCGTCGCCTGCGGCTCGGGAGCGCCGGTGTGCACCGACAGCGGCAACCTCCCCAACGGCGCCAGCTGCGGCGCGGGCCTGGTCTGCAACGGCGGCGTCTGCGGCGCCTGCGCGCAGGGCGCGGCCTGCCTCTCGTTGAATCCGTGCGACGCCACCGCAACCACCGAGTGCAGCTCGGGAGCTCCGGTCTGCATCGACCGGACCTTCCAGCCCACCGGCACCAGCTGCGGGACGAATTTGGTCTGCGCTCCTTCCGGCGCCTGCGTCGCCTGCACCGCTGGCGCGTCCTGCGCCTCGACCAACGCGTGCCACACCGCGGCCATCTCCTGCAGTTCGAGCGCGCCGGTCTGCACCGACACCGGCAACGCGCCCGACGGCTCCAGCTGCGGCGCCGGCTTCGTCTGCTCCGGCGGCGTCTGCGGCGCCTGCGCCGCCGGGGCCACTTGCGTCTCGACGAATTTGTGCCACGCCGCGGCCATCGTCTGCAGCACCGGCGTGCCGGTGTGCACCGACAACGGGACCATCCCCAACGGCACCAGCTGCGGCACGGGAATGACCTGCAACGCCGCCCTCTGCGTCGCCAGCCGCGCCGTGACCGGGGCGCGCCTGATCACCTTCTGGCCCGACACCGGCGCGCAGCCCATCGCTGCGCTGGACGTGGCGGGCGCGCAAGTGAAGGCCATGGTTGCCTCGGGCGGCGTGACCTATCCGGGAACCTTCGCCGCCGACGGCTCGTTCTCCATCCCCACCGTCCCCGCTGGAAACTATCTGCTCCAGCTCGACGCCGGCGGCCTGACGACACTGGTGGACACCTCGGCGTCCGTCCTCGACCTGGGCTCCGACGCGCTCGGCCGCAGCGGCCTCGTCCCATCGTCCGGCGCGACGCCCGTCACCTTGCAGGTGAGCGGCCTCACCGCCTGGAGCGCCGGCGATCAGCTCCAGATCACCTCCGGAAACGCCGACGTCTGGGACGCGCTCGACACCAGCGCGCTCCTCGCGGGCGCGACCACCGCCACCCTGCCGGAGGACTGGTTCGCCAGCGCCTCGGCCGGGCGCCCGCAGAACCTGCTCGCCGCCACCGACGTTCTCTTCGTCCACCAGCTCCACGCAGGGAGCTTCACCATCGGCGCGGCGCAATACGCCTATCGCGCGGCGAGCAACGCCACCTCGCTCACCGGGATTGCGCTCACCGACAGGACGGCAGCGACGATCACCGCGGTCCTCGCCGCCTCCGCGCAGACGGGCAGCATCGCCGTCCACTGGAGCCTCTCGCAGTTCGAGCCGTTCCTCGCGCAGATGAACCCGTCGGCCACCACCCTGGCTTCGGCCCATGCGCTGGTGGTGGGGGCCAGCCCCTTTGCGCTCACCGCCGCCGGCCCCCTCGCGCATGGGACGCCCAGCCTCTTCGTGCTCCAGGCGCCCAGCCTCACCGGCGACCTCGACCTGGCAACGCCGCTCTCGTATGGACACCTCGACACCGGCACCGCGCCTGCGTGGAACGAGTGGCGCGGCGTCAGCTTCACCGGGCAGGTGAGCTACTTCGCTCCCGGCGCCGCCACCGCGCTCGTCGAGCAGGTGTCGGTGGGCCGGCGCGAGCCCATGGCGGCGGCGGGGCCCATCGTGCCGACGCTGGGCCCGGTGCTCTCGCCCCTGATCACCTCGACGGCAGGCCTCGCCAGCAGCGCCTTCTCGACGCTCACCGGCCTGGGGCTCGCGCCCAAAATCTCCTGGACGGCGCCCGCGACCGGCGTTCCGAGCAGCTATACGGTGGACCTCTACCGCCTCTACCTGCCCACGCCTTCGACCAGCGGCAGCGTGCGCGTGGCGAGCTGGAGGACCAATGAAACCAGCATCGCGCTGCCGGCGGGAGTGCTCGCCGCCGGCCAGACCTACTACGCCCGGATCACCGCCAACCTGGTCTCGCCAGACACCTTCGCGACGGCGCCGTTCCGCAAGATCAATGTCTACGCCTGGGCCGGCGCGCTCACCGGGACCTTCGCGCCCTGATCCGGCGCCCTCCTTCTGCCCGAGAGACGCCCGTCGTGAGCTCTCCGCAACGGTTGCGGAGTCCGGGCGCTCCTCGCAGGAGTTGCGTCAGCCCCTGGAAGCAAAGGGAGAGCAGGCGATGCAATGGCGGATCGCCGGCAGCGCCAGGAGTCTCTGCCGCCCGATGGCCCCGTCGCAGGACTCGCAGCGGCCGTAGGTGCCGTGCTCGATGCGGTCGAGCGCCGCCTCCGTCTCCGCGAGCTCGCGCCAGGCGGTGCTGGTCGGCGCCTCGGGCAGGGCGCGCTCGATAGCTGCACGCCGCTCTTCGAGCCGGCGCTGTGCATCGCTGGCAAGGGGAGTCATCACCCTCCTCAGCGCTTTCAAGAACGATGCCCGGCAGCCCCGCGGCTCGCGCAGGACGGACGCGGATGCTGCCCGCTCGACCCGGACCGCTTCTTTTTGCGCAACGGCGCGTCTCGTCACGCAACGCTCGCGCGACGGGCCCGTGCAAGGCCTCGCCCTCGGGCGCGGTGGTGGTGCAGCCCTTGCACCTCGTCTCCGGATGAAGAGCGCGATGCAAAGTTCGCCGGCGGCCAGCACGCCAGGACTGCACATCGAGATCCGCGGGACCGTGCAAGGCGTCGGCTTCCGGCCGTGGGTCTACCTCTTGGCGCAGCGGCTCGGCGTCACCGGGCGGATCAGCAACGATGCCTCGGGCGTGATCATCGACGCCTTTGCCAGCGACGCGGCGCTGCACCTGTTCAGCGAGACGCTGCTGAGCGCGCCCCTTCCCGCCCGCATCCAGACGCTCGCCGCCAGCGCCATCCCGGCGGAGGTGGCCACCAGCTTCCGCATCGTGGCCAGCAGCGAAACCGCCGGGCGGCGCCTCTCGATTTCCCCCGACCTGGCCACCTGCGCCGAGTGCACGAAGGAGGTCTGCGATCCGGTGGATCGCAGGTTCGGCTATCCCTTCACCAGCTGCGCGCACTGCGGCCCGCGCTTCACCATCGCCACCGATCAACCCTACGACCGGCCCGCCACCACCATGGGCGCGTTCCGTCTCTGCGGCGCCTGCGCCCGCGAGTACGCAGACCCGGCCGACCGGCGCTTCCACGCCGAGTCCACCGCCTGCGCGCGCTGCGGCCCGCGGCTGCGCGCGCTGGACGCTTCCGGCCGCGAGCTTCCCGACGGCCTCTTGCGGGCGGTCCGCACGCTCCTCGAGGGCGGCATCGTGGCCGTCAAGGGGATCGGTGGCTTCCACCTCGCCTGCGACGCCGGCTCTGCGAGCGCGGTGGGCAGGCTGCGGGAGCGGAAGCACCGAGAAGAGAAGCCTTTCGCGGTGATGGTGCGCGACCTCGACGCGGCCCGCCGCTGCGCCTTCCTCTCGCTCGAGGAGGAGCGGCTCCTCGCCTCGCCCGAGGCGCCCATCGTGCTGGCGCGGCGGCGGCCCTTTGCCCCCCTCGCCGACGAAGTCGCTCCGCGCAGTCCGCTGGTCGGCCTGCTGCTCCCCTATTCGCCGCTGCATCACCTGCTCCTGCGCTCGATCGAGAACCCGGCGCTGGGCGGAGCCCGGCAGGCAGCGCTGGTCATGACTTCGGGAAACCTCTCCGAGGAGCCGATCGCCTTTCGGGACGAAGAGGCGCTGGAGCGGCTGCGCGGCATCGCCGACCTCTTCCTCCTCCACGACCGCGAGATCGCCACCCGCTGCGACGACTCGGTGGCCCGCATCGTGGACGGAAAGCCGCTGCTGCTGCGGCGCTCGCGCGGCTACGTGCCGCGGCCCATTCGACTGGTGGTGCCGGTGCGCCGGCCGGTGCTGGCGGTCGGCGGGCAGCTCAAGAACACCTTCTGCCTCGCCGTCGGCGACCAGGCGGTGCTCGGTCCACACCTCGGCGACCTCGACGGCCCGGACGCCCTCGCGTCGCTGGCCGCCGCGGCCGGCCGGATGTCCCGCTTCCTGGGCGTGAAGCCGGAGGTGATCGCGCACGACCTGCACCCGGCCTACGTCTCGACGGGGTACGCGCTCGGTCACGCCGGGGCCGTCAAGATCGGTGTGCAGCACCACCACGCCCACGTGGTCAGCGCCATGGCCGAGCACGGGCTGGCAGGTCCGGTGATCGGCGTCGCCTTCGACGGCACCGGCTACGGAATGGACGGGACCTCCTGGGGCGGCGAGGTGCTGCTGGCCACCGCCAGCGGCTTCGCGCGCCTGGCCACGCTGCGGCAGATTCCGCTGGCGGGAGGCGAGCAGGCCATCCACCAGCCGTGGCGCATCGCCCTCGCGCTGCTCGACGATGCCTTCGGCGCAGAAGCGCCGCTCGACGGCCTGCCGCTCTTCGCCGACCTGCCCGCGCAGCAAGTGCGGGGCGTGCGCCAGATGATCGCGCGCGGCGTGAACTCCCCGTTCGCCCACGGCGTCGGCCGCCTCTTCGACGGCGTCGGGGCGCTCGCCCTGGGCCGCGCCACCTCCGCCTTCGAGGGCCAGGTGGCGGCGGAATGGAACCACGCCGCCGGCTGGCCGCGGCTCGACCTCTCACGCTACCTCTTCGACATCGACCGCTCCGCGACGCCGTGGGTCCTCGACCTGCGGCCGATGATCCGCGCCATCGTCCACGACCTGCGCGCGCAGAGGCCCCTCGCCGCCATCTCCGCCGCCTTCCACCAGACGCTCGCGACCGCGACGGCGGCGCTGGTGCGCGCGGCAGCGGCCCGCCACGGGCGGCTCCCGGTGGTGCTGACCGGCGGATGCTTCCAGAACGCGCGGCTGGCCGAGAGCACGCGGGCCGATCTTTCCCCGCAGTTCGACGTCTTCCTGCACGGCGAGGTGCCGCCCGGCGATGGCGGCCTCGCGCTGGGCCAGGCCGTGATCGCCGACGCGGTGCTGCGATGAGCGCGCCGCAGATCCAGTTCCGCGATCCGCAGCGGGCCAAGGCCCTGGCGGCGGCGCTGCAGCGCGCGGTCGATCGCGCCGGCCGGCGGATGGCGCTGATGCACGTCTGCGGAAGCCACGAGCAGGCCATCGCGCGTTATGGGCTGCGCTCGGCCTTTCCCCGCGAGCTGGACGTGATCATGGGCCCCGGCTGCCCGGTCTGCGTCACCGATCTGCCCGAGGTGGACGAGGCAGTCGCGCTGGCGCTGCAGGGCGTTCGCGTCGCGACCTACGGCGACATGCTCCGGGTCCCCGGCACTTCGCGCTCGCTCGCCGACGCCCGCGCCGAGGGCGGCAAGGTGGAAGTGGTCTACGGCGTCTCCGAAGCGGTGCGGCTGGCGCGGGCGACCACCGAGGAGATCGTCTTCTTCGCCAGCGGCTTCGAGACCACCGCCGTCGCCACCGCCGCCGAGATCCTGCGCGGGCCGCCGAAGAACTTCTCGGTCCTCTCCGCGCACAAGTACATCCCGCCGGCGATGGAGATCGTCGCCACCGTGCCCGAGACCCGCATCGAGGGCTTTCTCGCCGCCGGGCATGCGGCCTCGATCACCGGCTGGGGAATCTTCGAGGGCTTCGTCGCGCGGCACCGCCTGCCGGTGGTGGTGGCCGGCTTCGAGCCGCTCGACATCCTCGCCGCGCTGGTGCGGCTCGCCGAGCTGGCCGCCGACCGGACTCCCGCGGTCGAGAACCTCTACCCGCGCTGCGTCACGCGCGAGGGAAACCTGCCCGCGCAGGAGCAGCTGTGGAAAGTGTTCCAGGTGGAGGGCGGGCACTGGCGCGGCATCGCCGACGTGCCCGACGGCAACCTGCGCCTGCGCCCGGAGTTCGCGCACCTCGACGCGCGGCGCCGCTTCCGCATCGACCTCGAGCGTCTTCGGGACTGCGCGCCCGACGCGCTCTCCGAGCACTGCATCTGCGGCAAGATCATGTCCGGCATCGCCTCTCCCGCCAGCTGCCGGCTCTTCGGCAAGGAGTGCGTGCCCGACACGCCGGTGGGCGCCTGCATGGTTTCGGCCGAGGGCACCTGCCGCATCTGGCACCAGTACGGCGGCGCGCCACAGTGGAGGACGGCACCATGACCACCCGCGCCGCCGGCGGAGATCGCATCACCCTCAAGCACGGCGCGGGCGGGCCGGCCATGCGCGCGCTCATCGAGCAGCTCTTCGTCAAGGGCGTGGAGGACCCGCCCGGCAGCGTGGGCCTCTCGGCCATGGACGACGGCGCCGCGCTTCCCCTCGGCGACGGGCGCTTCCTCGTGCTCACCACCGACTCGCACGTGGTCTCGCCGCTCTTCTTTCCCGGCGGCGACATCGGCAGGCTGGCGGTGTGCGGCACCGTCAACGACCTGGCGATGATGGGCGCCACCGAAGTGCTGGGCCTCACCTGCGCGGTGGTGGTCGAGGAGGGCTTCGCGCGCGCCGACCTGGCGCGGGTCCACGCCTCGATGCGCGAGGCCTGCCGCGAAGCGGGCGCGACCGTCGTCACCGGCGACACCAAGGTGATGGGCAAGGGCCAGCTTGACGGGCTCATCCTCAACACCGCCGGCGTGGCGCTGACCCGGAAGGTGGTCCGCGACAACGGCCTGCGCGCGGGCGACCGCATCCTCGTCACCGGGACCATCGGCGACCACGGCTTCTCGGTGCTGGTGGCGCGCAACGGGCTCGAGCTCGACGGCGAGTTGCGCTCCGACGTCGCGCCGCTCAACGGCCTGATCCGCGCGGCGCTCGCGGCCGGCGACATCACGGCGATGAAGGACCCCACCCGCGGCGGCCTCTCCAGCGCGCTGCACGAGATGGCGGAGAAGAGCGGCGTGGGCGTCCTCCTCGAGGAGAAGGCGGTGCCGCTGCGGCAGGAGGTGCGTGCAGCCGCCGAGCTCTTGGGGATCGACCCGCTGCAGGTCGCCAACGAAGGCAAGGCGGTCCTCGGCGTGCGGCCGGAAGCTGCCGGGCGCGTGCTCGCGGCACTGCGGGCGCATCCGCTCGGGCGGAACGCGGCCATCGTGGGGACCTGCGTCTTGGAGAACCCCGGGCGCGTCGTGCTCGACACCGGCTTTGGAAAGCGCCTGCTGGCGGAGCCGGAAGGCGACCCGCAGCCGCGCATCTGCTGAAGGGAAGAGTCATGGAACAGCACGCGCGGGCCGCCTGAGATGCACGAGTACTCCATCGTGCAGGCGCTCATCGCCCTGGTTGAAGCGGAGGCCGCGGAGCGCGGCGCGACCAAGGTGCACGCGCTGCGCGTGGGGCTGGGCGAGCTGGCGGGCGTTGAGCCGTCGCTGCTCTCCACCGCCTTCGAGACCTTCCGCGAGCGCACCATTTGCGCGGGCGCCGACCTCAATTTGCGCAGGATCCCGGCGCAGTGGTCCTGCCCGCGCTGCGCGCTGGAGATTCTGCGCGGGGCGCCGCTGCAGTGCAGCGGATGCGGCGGTCCGGCGCGGCTCGTGCAAGGAGACGAGCTAGTGCTCGAGAGCATCGACCTGGAAGTCAACTGATGGAGCTGTGTATGTGCGAGGACTGCGGCTGCGGCGATCCGGAAGTCGTGCCCATCGAGGTGCAGAAACGCATCCTCGGCAACAACGACCGGGTGGCGCAGCACAACCGCGAGCACTTCTTCAAGCAGGGGGTGCTGGCGCTGAATCTCATGGGCTCGCCGGGCTCCGGCAAGACGGCGCTGCTCGAAGCCACCGCCCGCACCGCCGGCCCCCGCCTGCGGATCGGCGCGGTGAGCGGCGACCTCGCCACCGACCACGATGGCGAGCGCCTGCGCAAGGCCGGCATTCCCGCCCTGACCATCACCACCGGCACCGCCTGCCACCTCGACGCGCGGCTGGTGCACGACGCGCTCCACGACTTTCCGCTCGAGGGGGTCGACGTCTTCTTCATCGAGAACGTCGGCAACCTCGTCTGCCCCGCCATCTACGACCTGGGCCAGGCAGCCAACGTGGTCGCGCTCTCCGTCACCGAGGGCGAGGACAAGCCGCTCAAGTACCCGGCCATGTTCCGCGCCGCCGACCTGGTGCTGCTCACCAAGATCGACCTGCTGCCGGCGCTGCCCGAAGTGCGCATCGAGGCTTTTGCGGAAGCCCTCGCGCGGGTCAACCCGGCGCCCCGCATCCTGCCCATCTCGGCGCGCACCATGGAAGGCATGGCGGAGTGGCTCTCGTGGCTGGCCGCCCTGCGCGCCGCCTCACGCTCGGTGGAGCCCCGCCAGTTCGTTTCCCGGCCGGCGGCGATTCTGAGAGGAGAAACACGATGAAGCGGATCCTGGTTGGAGTGGATGGTTCGAACGAAGCGCGCGACGCGGTGAAGCTGGCGGAGGAGATCGCCCGCGCCACTGGGTGCCAGTTGATCATCGCCTGCGCCGTGTCGCCGGTGGTTCCGATGCAGACCGCGCCGGAGCTGTTGGCGCAAGCGGCGAAGTGGCAGCGCCAGGAACACGAACAGGCCAAGGCGACGGTGAAGGAGATCGCCTCCTCCATCGGACCCGGCCTCTCCGTCGAGACGATCGTGCTCGACGGGGCCGCTGCGCCCGCCCTCTCCGAGCTGGCGCAAAGGGCCGAGGTGGACATGGTGGTGGTGGGCCACCGCGGCCGCAACGCAGTGGCGCGCGTGCTCCTGGGCAGCGTCGTCGATCGACTGCTGCAGATCAGCCCCAGGCCCGTGCTCGTCGCCCGTTAGCAGTAGCGCCTTCGCGGCATCTGCCGCAAGCCAAAGGAGCCTCAAATGAAGTTGGTCCCGAAGATGACGGTCACAGGTCTGGCAGCGTTGCTGTTCACCGCGGTGCTCCCCCGCGCGGCGGCGGCGGAGGCCGACGTGAAGACGGAGCGCCTGTGGAAGGTCAAGTGCGCGAGCTGCCATGGCGCCGACGGCAAAGGCAAGACCGAGACCGGCGAGAAGCTGGGCATCCCCGACATGACCACCGCCGACTGGCAGAAGAAGGTCACCGACGCGGAGGCCAAGACGGCCATCCTCGACGGCTTCAAGCGGCCGGACAAGAAGGACGGCATGGACGGCTACAAGGAAAAGCTCGAGCCCGTGCAGGTGGACGCCCTGGTCGCCCACGTCCGTTCACTGGGCAAGTAATCATGCAGCCCCAACCGACGCGCCGCTCCCTGCTCGACGTGATCCTCGGGGTCGGGCTCCTCGGCTTCTTCACCAGCATCGTCTTTCCGGTGCTCCGGTATCTGAAGCCGATGGCGCCGCAGGACGGCGCCGGCGTGCTGCGGTTGAGCAAGGAAGATCAGGCCAGGCTGGAGAAGGAGCACACCCTGATCGTGCGCCACGGCGCCAAGCGCCTGCTGGTGTTCGAGGACCCGCAGCAGCGCCTCTGCGCCCTGGAGGCGCGCTGCACGCATGAAGGCTGCACGGTGCAATACGTGCCGGGCGACGCGCTCATCTGGTGCGCCTGCCACAACGGCCGCTTCGATCTCGAGGGTCGGGTGCTCTCCGGCCCGCCGCCCCGGCCGCTGGCGCGCTGGCTGGCGCAGCGCGAACCCGACGGCGCCATCACCGTCTCGCCCCCTGCGCAGCAGGAGCGTGTATGAGCCTCTACGCCTGGCTCGACAAGCGCTACCAGCTCGGGCCGCTGGTCGGCTTCCTCAAGCACAAGGAAGTCCCGGTCGGGACGCACTCGCTCTTCTGGTATTACCTCGGCGGGCTCACCCTCTTCTTCTTTTCCATGCAGGTCGCCTCGGGCGCGCTCCTGCTCGTCTACTACCAGGTGGGCGAGCAGACCTCGTACGAGAGCATCCGCTTCATCACCACCAAGGTGCCCTTCGGGTGGCTGGTGCGCTCGATCCATTGCTGGAGCGCGCACCTCATGATCGTCTCGCTGGTGGCGCACATGCTCAGCACCCTGATGCTCAAGGCTTACCGCCCGCCGCGCGAGCTGACCTGGGTGAGCGGGTTCATGCTCTTCGCCATCGCGCTGGGCTTCGGGTTCTCGGGCTACCTCTTGCCCTGGAACGAGCTGGCCTTCTTCGCCACCGCGGTCGGCACCGACTCGGTCAAGGCCGTCCCCGGCATCGGCGAGTGGCTGATGCAGGTGCTTCGCGGCGGCCCCGACGTCAGCGGCAATACGCTCTACCGCTTCTTCTCGCTGCACGTGGTCATCCTGCCGCTCGCGACCTTCGCGGTGGTGGGCCTGCACCTGTTGCTCATCCAGCGGCAGGGCATGGCGCCGCCGCTCCACCCGACCGGGAAGCGGGGAATGCGCTTCTTCCCCGACTTCGCCATGCGCGACGTGCTGCTCTGGCTGGTCTGCCTGATCCTGCTCGGCTCGCTGGCAGTGTTCTGGCCGTACGGCCCGCGGATCCCGGGAGTCGAGTGGGAGCTGGGCCACAAGGCCAATCCGCTCGCGCCCGCGTATCCGGGCATCAAGCCCGAGTGGTACTTCCTATGGGTCTACCAGATCCTCAAGGAGTTCCCGCCGCACCTCCTCGGCATGGAGGGCTCGCAGGCGGCGCTGGCGGCCGTCTCGGTGCTGCTGGGAGGCTGGGCGGTGGTGCCGTGGCTCGACCGGCGCGCGCGCCAGGGAAAACCTTCGCCGGCCTTCACCGATCTCGGCGTGGCCGCGCTCCTCTTCGTCGGCTTCCTCACGCTCAAGGCCTGGGACATCGGCGGCGGTGGCGCCCTCCAGCCCGACGCCCACAACGTCGCGCGGGCGTGCGCCATCTGGATCCTCGCCGCCGGCCTGGTGGTGAGCGGGCTGCGCTTCGCCATCCTCCGCCAGAAGTGGTTCGTCCTCAGCGGGGCGGCGCTGCTGCACGCGGCGCTGCACGGGCTCTTCGGCATGACCTACCTCGCGGCCGGCGCCGTCGCGCTCCTCGCCGCCATCGCCGGAGTCCTCTTGACCCTCCGCGGTCTCGGGCTCGGCGACGCGCCGGTCGGGCTGGTGGTCCCGCCGCTGGTGATCCCGTCCCTCGTGCTTGCCGTCCCGCCCGCCAAGCGCGCCGGAGACCCGCCATGATCACGCTCCTCCTCGCCCTCGTTCTCGCGGCGCCGGCTGCCGAGTCGCTTCCGGAAGCGATCCGTCCCTTCCTCAAGGCGAAGGCGAAGGAC
>JANXXR010000127.1 GCA_025350525.1 Deltaproteobacteria bacterium | reverse complement strand
CCTCGAGATGGACGAGGCCGCGACCCTGCGCAACCAGGGCGGCCGGACGTTGCTGGAGGCGGCGCGGGAGGCGGGCCTCGCCGTCTTCTCCTCCGCCAGCGTCCTGCAGGGGCGGCTGGCACAGCACCTTCCGCAGGCGGTGCAGAAGGCGTATGCCGGGCTGGCGAGCGACGCGCAGCGGGCACTGCAGTTTGCTCGCAGCACGCCCGGCATCACCTGCGCGCTGGTGGGCATGAAGACCCGCGCCCACGTCGAGGACAATGCCGCGCTGGCGAAGGTCGCGCCGCTCGGGGTATGAAGCTCCCATGCTGGGGAACCGGAGCAACGAAGAGTGGGTCGCCGAGTACGCCACGGGGCACACGCATCCGGTGAACCGGGCCTGCCACACCGTCGGCATCCCCATGATCGCGGTCTCGCTGCTCCTGGCCCTGGCCTCGCCCTTCGTCTTCGGCATGTGGCGCTGGGCGCTCCTGCTCTTCGTGGTGGGCTGGGTCTTCCAGTTCGTCGGTCATTACTACGAGAAGAAGCCGCCCGAGTTCCTCAAGGACTGGCGCTTCCTCTTCGTCGGCCTGCGCTGGTGGTTCGCGAAGCTGCGCGGCAAAGCCTAACAGCGGGCGCCGTTCGCTACCGCGGCTTGTGCGCCGCCGCCGGCCGCGCCAGCTGGGAGAACAAGTAGGTCGCGCGCCGCAGCCCGTGGACGAAGCCGCGCGGCGTCAGCCCCTTGCCGTCGCGAAAGGGCGAGAAGCGCAGCGCCTCCTGGTCGATCTCCGCCCGCTCGAGGATCCGCACCTCGACCACCGGCTCCCAGCGCTCTTTGGTCTGCACCTCGAGCCGCAGCGAGGCCTCGCCCCGCGCCACCGCTTCGTCGAGGCGCGCCCCGCGATCCCGCGCCTGCAGCCGCCGCGGCCGCGATGCCAAAAGGCGCAGCTTGCCCCGCCCCACGCCCGCCACGTCGAAGGGCGAGACCGCGAAGTAGTCGTTGGCGAGGAAGTCGTGCTGCTCCGTCGTCAGCGGCGCGAAGGGCATGGTCCAGGGATGCTGGATGGTGGCGAAGAGCAGATCCTGATCTCCCGGCCGCGGCGTTTCGGAAGGCGCCGCGCCCAGGCGCAGCGCGATGCCCAGCGCGTCCATCCACTCGCTGCCGCCGCGCCACAGGGCGGTCGAGAAGCGCGCCAGCGCCGGCCCTTCCAGCCTGCGTCCGAGCCCGGGGAAGGGCCCCGGCAGGGCCACCATCTCCGCCCGGTAGACCGCGCCCTCCGGATGAAACATCCGGGCGCGGCGCAACCTCGACAAGGTTCCCGCCAGGGGAGCGAGCAGGAAGCCCGCTGCCTGCCCCAGCCGTTCCGAAGCGCTCATGCCGGAGAAAATGCGGCGCGATCGCCTCGAATGCTATCCCTGCCCGGGCTGCGTGCGGACGACCACCCGCTGCACCCGTGGCCTCTGGGCAGAGGTCGTCGCCGAGAAAGAAGCGAAGTCGACCATGGCCAGCGCGGCCATCATCACCCAGACGATTGCGAGCGCGATCGGAAATGCCAGCTTGCGTACGCTCATGACTGCCTCCACCCCTCGCACTGACCTACGCAAGGGAAGTGGCGGCATTTCACCGCTGGTTTCAGGCAGCGCGTTCGCGCAGGAGCGGGGCGATCGAGGGCAACATCAACTCTGCCCACTGGTCGTAGCCTTCGGCGCTGGGGTGGAAGCCGTCCGACGACCAGAGCTCGGGGCGCCCGGGCAGGAGCTCCTGGCTGAGGCTGTAGAGATCGACCAGCGCCAGCGCGTGGCGGGCAGCCGTGGCGGTGACGTGCTCGTTGAACATCTCGATGCGCTTCTCGTAGATCCGCCGCGGCACCAGGCGCGCGACGGTGGGCGAGAGCGCCAGGTCGGGAAGGTTGGCGATGGCGATGGGCGCCCCGAGCTTCTGCAGTGAGACCACGATCTCCTCGAGGTTGAGCGCGAAGGCCTCGTCGGGAAGCTGCAGGCCCAGGTCGTTGATGCCGATGCCGATGGTGATGAGGCGCGGCCGGGTCCGCAGCGCCAGCGGGAGCTGGCCATTGATCAGGTCGGCGCTGGTGGCGCCGCTCCGGCAATGGTTGACCAGCCGCAGGCGGGGATGCTCGGGCCGCAGCAGCCGCAAGAGCCGGTCGGGATATCCGCCCCCGCTGCGGGCGCCGACGCCCACTCCAGTCGAATCTCCCAGCGCCAGGTACACGGGCTCGTTCACCATGCGCGGAATCTAGACACGCAATGCTAAGCTCGCCGCGAAATGCTTCCTGGAAAGGACCTCCTCGCGCAGTTCAAGGCCGCCTCGTGGAAGTCGCCCGAGGAGCTGGAGGCCTTCCTCGCCGCCGCCGAGGCGCCGGCCGCCGCCGATCTCGTCAAGCTGCTCGACGTGGTCACGGGCAAGGCGCCCGACGCCACCGTCCATCGCCAGCGCCTGACGGCCTTCGCGCGGCTCATCGAGGAGAACCCGGACAAGGCCCTCTTCGCTCCCTTCGTCAAGGCGCTCAAGGGCGCCGATCCGGGGCTGCGCACGACGCTGGCGGCGCTGCTCCCCAGGATCAACAGCGCCACCGAGCACGCGGCGCTGGTCGATCACTTGCGCTCCGACGACGCCGGCCTGCGCGCCACCGTGGCCCGCACGCTGCTGCAGATCGGCGGCGGCAAGACCATCTTCGAGATGCTCAGCCGCATGGTGGGCGAGCCCAGCTTCCAGGGCCGCATCGAAGCCCTCGACGTGCTGGCGACCTTCGCCAAGCACCAAGCCATCCCGGCCCTGGAGGCGGCCCTCCAGGTGGGCACCACGGCGGAGAAGGTCCACGCGCTCCGCCACCTCGGCGACAAGACCGCCATGGCCAAGGATCCGGCGGGCGCGCTCAAGGCCATCGCCCCGGTGCTGCACGCGCAGCAGCAGCAAGAGCCGGTGGTGATCCAGGGCATCCTCTCCTTCTCGGCCCTCTGCGCCGAGGAGGACTGGTTCGAGTACGTCGGCATCTTCCTCGACGCCGAATCGGTGGGCATGGTCAAGGCGGCGGTGGACGGGCTGCGCCGCTTCTCCTCCCCGCGGGTGATCGCCGCGCTCGAGCGCAAGCTGCGCGCGGGCCCGCGGGCCATCCGGCTGGCGGTGCTGAACGCGCTCGAGGCCATCGGCACCGACGCGGTGCTGCCGCCGCTGGTGGACGCGCTCGGGCACAAGCAGATCCCGGTCCGCAACCGCGGCGCCGAGGTGCTCAAGCAGCTCTCCGTGGACGGCAAGCTCGACCTCTCGCGCACGGTGGTGTGGCTCCTGCGCAGCCGCGACGTGAACGTGCGCCGCATGGCCACCGAGGTGATTCGCGCGGTGCCCGATCCCGACCAATCGCTCTGGCCCAAGCTGATGGGCGTCCTGCGCGACGAGGATTGGTGGGTGCGCGAGCGGGTGATGGACGCGCTCATCGAGCTGGGCGCTTCCCGGCTGACGCCGCACATGGTGCCGCTGCTCGCCGATCCGTCCGACGTCATCCGCCGCTTCGCCGTCAACGTGCTCGGCCGGCTCAAGGACCCCAAGGCGCTGCGCTCGCTGGTGCAGACGGCGGCGCAGGACGCCGACTGGTGGGTGAAGGAGACGGCCATCGAGGCGGTGGCGCTCATCGGCGACGCCCGCGCCGTGCCGTACCTGGTGCACATCATGACCGCCGACGCGGACCTGGCGCCGGTCTGCGTGCAGGCGCTCCTGGACATGGGCGCCAAGGGAGCGGCGCCGCAGGTGGCCGCGCTCTGCAACGCCGAGAGCGCCGACACCCGGTTCATCGCGGTCAAGTTCCTCGACAAGTTCGACCTGAGCCAGCACGCGGTGGCGGTGTCGAAGCTCAACGACGACCCGCACCTCAAAGTGCGGGTGGCGGCGCGGGAGCTGATCGCGCGCTGGCGCATCACCGCACAGGGCGGCGCCGCGCTGGCGGTGCCGCTGCTCGACCGGCTCCTCGTGCAGCTGGCCACGCTCGAGGGCGACGACCTGCTCATCGCCGCGGGAAAGCCCGTCTTCATGAAGAAGGTGGGCCGAATCACCTCCATTACCCAGGGCCCGCTCGACGAGGAGCAGGTCAAGGCGCTGCTCATGCCGCACCTCTCGACCGAGCAGCTGATGGCGCTGCAGGCGCTGCAGGACATCGACTATTCGCACGAGGTCAAGAGCGAGGGGCTGCGCTTCCGCGCCAACGTCTTCCAGCAGCTGGGCGGGCTCTCGGGCGTCTTCCGGCGCATCCGCGGAACGCTGCCCGAGTTCGAGAAGCTGGGCCTGCCGCCTTTGGTGCAGACCTTCGGCGGGATGAAGAACGGCCTGGTGCTGGTGGGCGGGCCCACCGGCTCGGGCAAGTCCACCACGCTGGCCGCGCTCATCGACTACATCAATCGCACCGCCTCCCGGCACATCATCTCGCTCGAGGATCCCATCGAGGCGATCCACAAGCGCAAGAACAGCCTGGTCACCCAGCGCGAGATCGGCGCGCACACCAAGTCGTTCGCGGCGGCGCTGCGCTCGACCTTGCGCGAGGATCCCAACGTCATCCTGGTCGGCGAGATGCGCGACCTGCCCACCATCGAGTTCACCGTCATCGCGGCGGAGACCGGCCACCTCGTCTTCGGCACCGTGCACACCGTGAGCGCGGCCACCACCGTCGACCGCATCGTCAGCGCCTTCCCGCCGGGACAGCAGCAGCAGGTGCGCTCGACGCTGGCGGACAGCCTGCGCGCGGTCATCTGCCAATACCTCATGAAGGAGAAGTCCACTGGCGGGCGCGTGCTGGCCGTCGAGATGCTGCTCAACAACGAGGCGGTCTCGAACCTGATCCGCAAGGGCAAGGCCTTCCAGCTGCCCTCGGTCATCTCCACCTCGCGCGAGCAGGGCATGCAGCTGATGGACA
>JANXXR010000308.1 GCA_025350525.1 Deltaproteobacteria bacterium | reverse complement strand
GATGATCTCGCGCCCGGTCGGCAGCAGCGCCGCTCTCGACCAGCCGTCGGCAGCCGCGCCGACCTTCATCGCCGACGTCCCCAACGGCACCTGGCAGGTGGGGCTCGTCGTCCGCGATCAGCTCGGCAACGCCTCGACGCCCGTGTACGGCGCCATCACCGCCTCCGACTGCGGCGCCCGCCGTCCCGTGCCGGGCATCGTGCCTGGCTCGGTGATCAGCGCGGTCGTCTTCTCTGCGGTCTCGCTCACCGCCAGCGCCGCCGATCCCGAAGCCAGCTGCCCTGCGCGCTTTGCAGCCGCGCCGCTGGCGTACGACTGGTCGGTGTCGGCGCGCCCGCTCGCCGGCGCCGCGCCCGCCTTCTCGTCGAGCGCCGCCTCCGCCAGCCTGACGCCGAACTTTCCCGGCACCTACCAGGTGCAGGTCATCGCCACCGGCACGGACGGCATCGCCAGCGCGCCCGCCTTCGCCACCATCGTCACCGGCCCCTGCGGCTACAACGCGCCGACGGTCGCCTCCATCACCGGCGCGCAGGTGCTGCCCGCGGTCGCGGCCTCGCCCTTCGACGCGCGCAGCGAGATCGTCTTCACCGGCAACACCGACGACCTCGACAACGACGCCGCCTGCCTCGCCGCCGGAACTCCGCACCAGGCGCAGAGCCAGCGCTGGAGGTTGACCGCGGCGCCGCCCGGCAGCGCCGCGCAGATGTTGGACGCCGACACGCTCGCGCCGCGGCTCTTCCCCGACCTGCCCGGCAGCTACACGGTGGCGGTGGTGGCCAGCGACGACAAGGGCCTCACCGGCACGCGCTCCTCGACCTTCACCGTCAGCGCCTGCGGCAGCGCCGCCCCGGCAGCGCTCGACAACCAGCCGCTCGGAACGCCGGCGTTCTCGGCCACGCAGACGCTCACTGCCAGCAACGTGCTCACCACCACCTCGCTGGTCCCGAGGCAGCTCGCCCTCGCCTTCCCCATCGTGCTGGGCGCGCCCAACGTCCTCGACACCGACACGTTGGCCGGCTGCGGCTTTCCGGCGACGTACCGGTATGCGTGGCAGTTGAGCGGTCCCGCCGGCAGCCAGGCTCCGCTGGGCGGCGCCGCCACCGCCACTCCTTCGTTCGTCCCCGACGTCACCGGGGTCTACACGCTTTCCCTCAAGGTGACCGACACCACCGGCCTCTCCAGCACCAGGACTTTCGCCATCGACGTCGAGTGCGGCGCGGCCGGCCCGCTGGCCCTGGACGACGCCGCGCGCGGCAAGGCCGCCTTCTCGGCCACGCAGTCGCTCGCGGGCCTGAACGTCAGCGGGTTCGCGACGCCGCAAGCCTTGGCCATCACCCACAGCACGCTGGCGACGACGCCGGTGGCATTCTATCCCGGCCAGCCGGTCCAGCTCGCGGCCAATGTCACCGACACCGACGCTTCCTGCGCCTTCCCCGAAGTGATCAGCTACGCTTGGGAGATCGCGTCGGCGCCGGCCGGAAGCATCGCCGCACTCAACAACCCGGCGGCGCCCAGCCCGAGCTTCGCCCCCGACCTCGCCGGCGAATACGACTTCCGCCTCACGCTCACCGACTCGACCGGGCGGACCTCGACGCGGGTCTTCGCAACCGGAGTCTCGGGCGCCATCGTCGGCGTCTCCAGCTGCGGCGCGCAGGCTCCTGCCGCGGCCATCGCCCTCGACACCCCGCTCTCGGTGCCGGCGCCGGCCGCCGCGCAGGTCCTCTACAGCGCCGCGACGGTGGTCTTCGACGGCGGCTCCAGCTCGACTCCCGACTCGACGCCGCTCAACGAAGCGACCGGCGCGGGCTGCGGCCTGAGCCCGACGCTCACCTACCAGTGGTCGCTGACCGAGCAGCCCTTCTTCTCCGGCACCGCGCTGACCAACGCCGGCAACGTCACCGCCGCGCTGGTCTCGCACACCGACGGCCTCTATGGCGTGCAGCTGGTGGTCAGCGACGGCAGGCACGCGAGCGCGCCGGCCAGCGTGCTCTTGCGCAGCGCCACGCCCTCGCGGTTCGTCTCGACCTTCACCGCCACGCCGACGAGCGGGATCACCGCCGACGGAGTGCAGACCTCGGCGCTCAGCATCGTGGCCAACGACTCGGCGGGCCGCGGCATCGGCGGGGTGCCGGTGGGGATCGCCGTCAGCAACGTCAGCGCGAAGTTTCCCGGCAGCCAGCGCGACTTCGTCACGCAGTCAGCGCTGATGACGCCGGCGGGCGGAACCGTGACCGGTACCTTGGCCTCGACGCTCGCCGGCAACAAAACGGTCGTCGTTTCGCTCGATGCGATCGCGCTGCCCTCGATCGGCTTCACCTATGTCGCAGGGCCTGCCGCGCTCCTGGAGTTCTCGACCGAGCCTCCGCTCACCGTGCCGCAGAACCTGGGAATGAGCGCCGTCTCCGTCACGGTCGACGATCAATTCGGGAATCCCATCGCTGCGGGAACGGATGGCGCCAACACCACCTCGGTGACGGTCAGCCTCGACAACTTCAACGGTGTGGGCGGCACCCCGCAGCTGGGCGTCCAGACTTGTACGGCAGCAAGCAACTGTTCCTTCGCCGCCTGCACCAGCGCGCGGTGCAGCGTCACGACTTCGGCCGGAACTGCAAAGTTCTTCGTCCTCAGCAGTCCTCCGAAGGCGCTGGCGATCACCAAGCTCGGCACCTTTGCGCTGTTTGCGGATGGCAAATTTACGCCAGCGAGCAGCAGCACGGTGTTCAATTATCCGAAGGTCACCAGCCACAATGTCAGCATCGTGCCCCCGCCCAAGCCCTCGGTCGCGCCAACCGGGGTGAGCGCAACTGCGAGCGTCGTGAGCGGCGCAGACCAGGTCGTGATCGCGGCCAGCGGACCCGATTTCAACCTGTCCGGGTACAACGTCTACCGGACCGACCCGCTCGGCAACAGCCCGACGCTGCTCGCCAGTGTGACCGTGGCCGGCCCCGGCTCGCCGCTCAGCTACACCGACAGCGCGGTCGTCGACAACACCGCGTACTTCTACAAGGTCAGCCAGGTGAACCCCAGCGGCGAAGGCCCGCTCTCTTCCCCGGCAGTCACGGCGACCACCGCGCCCTCCGCGCCCACCGGAGTCGCCACCACTCCGGGCGACGGCCAGGTCAAGCTGACCTGGACCGCCTCGGCGGGGGCGACGGGCTACGCGGTGTACCGCGCCACCAGCAACAACTTCAGCTCGCTTCCGCCCGCAACGGCGGTCGCAGCCAGCGCCTGCGACGGGCTGGGCAACTGCTCCTTCATCGACACCGGCGCAGCCAACCAGACCAGCTACTACTACGAGGTGGGCGCGACCAACGCGGGCGGCGAGCACGACTCCGCGGCGGCGGGTCCGGTGATCCCGGTGGCGTCGCCGGACGCGTCGCACTCCAGCTTCACGGTCTCCAACGCGCCCATCGCCGACGGCACCACCGCCAACAGCGCGCAGCTCCTCGTCACCCTCGCGGACGCCTCTGGCAACCCCATCCCCAACGTGCCGGTCTCCCTCGGCGGCTGGCGCGCGGCCGACACGTTGACGCCGGGAGGCGGCTTCACCAACCCTGGCTTCACCGACGCGAGCGGCCAGTTCACCGCCGCGCTCAAGTCCACCGTCGCCGAGACCAAGAATCTCACCGCGCTGGTGGGTCCGTTCAACGGGCAGATCTCCCTCGCGCTCCCGGTGACCTTCGTCGGCGGGCCGCCCACCAAGCTCGTCTTCACGCTGCAGCCCGGCGACGCCGCGGTCAACCGGGCCATCCCCGTCGAAGTCGCGGCCGAGGACGTCAACGGCAATCCCACCGGGCAAGCCGGCAACGTCAGCGTGGTCATCACGCCGGTGACCACCGCCACCTTGAGCGGCACCTCCCCGCGTCCGCTGCTGCTCGGCACCGCCAACTTCAACGACCTCTCCATCAACAACACCGGCGCCTATACGCTGACGGCCTCGATGGGCGCGCTGGTGAAGATCAGCAGCAGCTTCAACGTGACCGCCTCCACCGTCTCCTCGTACACGGCCATCGCCGCAGCCCGGCACGCCTGCAGCGTCCGGTCCGACGGCTCCCTCTACTGCTGGGGCCCCAACGACCGCGGCCAGCTCGGAGACGGCAGCACGGCGGCGAGCGCGCAGCCGGTGCGCGTCGGCGCCGCGACCAGCTGGACGCAGGTCTCGACGGGACTGAACTTCACCTGCGGCCTGCAGGGAACGGCCCTCTTCTGCTGGGGAGACAATACCTCCGGCCAGCTCGGACAGACCGGCACCGACCTCTTGCCGCACTCCTCGCCCCTTCCGGTCTCGGCCGGCACCCTCTGGGCCGCCGTCACCAGCGGCGACGCGCACGCCTGCGCCACCGACAACACCGGCAGCCTCTTCTGCTGGGGCGACAACTCCAGCGGCCAGCTGGGGCTCGCCGCCACCAACCAACTCGACCAGACGCTCGCGCCCTCGGTGTCGAACGGCTCGCAGAGCGAATGCGCCGCCAGCGACAACAACAGCGAGACCTTCATCGCCGGAGCGACCGGCCCCCTCACGCAGGTCGGGTTGCCGGTCCGGCAAGGCACGGGCTGCGACGGCGCCACCGTCGTCGCCGAGATCCTCGCCACCTCCGGTGGCACGCCCAGCGGGACGCTGGCTACCTCCAACCCGATCGCCGAGTGCAGCCTGCCGCCCAACGGCTCGGTCGCGCTCACCACCTTCACCTTCCCGTCCCCGGTCACGGTCACCGCGGGCAGCAAGTACGCGGTCAACTTCCACCTGACCGGCCCGACCTTGTTCTGCATGGGGTTCCTCATCTCCACCTCCGGCGGGTACCCGTCGGGCAACGCTTTCACCAGCACCACGCCGGGCCTCTGGAACCTCGAGGCGGGCTGGAACATCCCCTTCAGCGACACGGTCTCGTCCCCGCCGGCGAGCGCCACCGCGCCTGCGCTGGTCTCTGCCGGACCCTGGGCAAGCGTGAGCGCCGGAGACCACCACACCTGCGGCCTGAAGAGCGGCGCGCTCTACTGCTGGGGACAGAACGGCAACGGGCAGGCCGGGCAGCCCAGCGGCACCGTCATCGCGGCGCCCACCGTGGTCGGCTCCAGCACCGACTGGATCGCGGTCGACGCCGGAGCGTCTTTCAGCTGCGGCCTCCGCAGCAACGCGGGCAGCCCGCTGGCGCTCTGCTGGGGCAGCAACGGCTTTGGCCAGCTGGGCAACGCGGGCGCCTCGACCAGCACGCCGACGACGGTGGCCGGCCTGGCCGCCGCGCCGCTGAGCATCAGCGCCGGCCAGGATCACGCCTGTGCGCGGCTCGCCAACAATTCCCTCGCCTGCTTTGGAAACAACGACGACGGCCAGCTCGGCAACGGAAGCTTCCTCGCCAGCTCGACGCCGGTCACGGTGGCGGGCGGCAAGTCCTGGTCGCAGGTCAGCGCCGGCGACAAGCTCACCTGCGCGCTGGACAGCGCCGGCGCCGCCTCGTGCTGGGGCAACAACAGCAGCGGACAGGCTGGCGCCGGAGTCTTCGGCACCAAGAGCGCGCCGACGCGGGTGGACAGCCGGACCTGGACCGCCCTCGCCGCCGGCCTCCACCACACCTGCGCGCTGCGGAGCGACGGCACCCTCTGGTGCGCGGGCGACAACCTGAGCGGCCAGCTGGGCGATGGGACCACCACCCCGCGCTCCATGTGGACGCAGGAAGTCTCGCAGAGCCGCTGGCTCAGCCTCGGCGCCGGCTCGGGCGCTGCCGTCACCTGCGCCGTCCGCAGCGATGGCGCGCTCTTCTGCTGGGGCGACAACTCCACCGGCGCGCTGGGCACCGGCTCGGCTTCGCCGACCTCGAGCCCCACGCGGGTCGGCCTCGCCACCAACTGGACGCAGGTGTCCACCAACGGCGGCCACACCTGCGCCGTCGCCTCCGAGGGCAACGCCTTCTGCTGGGGCGCGAACGGAGCCGGCCAGCTCGGCATCGGCAGCACCAGTCCCCTCTCGCTGCCCGGCGCCAGCATCGGGGCGAGCAATCCCGCCTCTCCCTGGAAGCAGATCGCCACCGGCGCCGACAACAGCTGCGCGCTCACCCAGAGCGGCCTGCTCTACTGCTGGGGCGCGGACGGCTCCGGCCAGAGCCAGGCGGCCGGCGGCCTTCTCCCGCAGGTCGAGCCCGCCGCCGGCTGGACCTCCCTCTCTCTCGGCAACCTGTTCGGCTGCGGCTTGCAGGGCGCCGCGCTCTCCTGCTGGGGCAACCAGAACGCCGTCGGCGATCTCGGCAACGGCGGCAACGGCGCGACGCCGACCCCCGTCTCCATCGCCGGCACCTACGCGAGCGTGGCCACCGGCGAGCAGCACGCGTGCGCGGTGGCGCAGAGCGGGCAGCTCTCCTGCTGGGGCAGCAACTCCGCCGGCCAGATCGGCCTCGGGACCATCGGCGGTGCGCAGACCACGGCGACGCTCATCGGCACCGATTCGAACTGGAAGTCGCTGGCGCTGGGCATGCAGCACAGCTGCGGCCTGCGCACCGACGGCTCCCTCTGGTGCTGGGGCGGCGACGGCTCGGGCCAGCTCGGCGACGGCGGTCCCACCGTGGCCTCGCCCGCGGCAGTGGTCGATCCGGGCCTGACCCCGAGCGGCACTCCCGACGCGACGCAGTCCACCCTCAGCCTAAACCGCACGCTGCTCCCGGCCGACGGCGTCACCCGCACCATCGTCACCGTGGTGGTCAAGACCGCCGCGGGCGCCGCCGTGGCCAACCAGCCGGTGGTCCTCTCCGTCGACGGCACCGGCAACACGCTGGTCGCGTCGGGCAGCCTCACCGACGGCGCCGGCGCCGTCACCGCCACGCTCACCTCGACCGTGGCCGCCACCAAGACCATCACCGCGGCGGTGGGCGGCTTCAACCTCAACGCCACCGCCGTCTTCCAGGCCGGCGCGCCTGTCGCGGGCGCCACGACATTGACCGTCAGCCCGGGCAGCATCCCCTCCGACGGCGTCACGCCGGCCGCGATCTCGGTGTCCACCGCCGACGCGCAGGGCAATCCGATTCCGCGGCAGCTGGTGCAGCTCAGCACCAACGGCGGCGCCGTCTTCGCCAGCTACGGCTATACGGACGCGGCCGGCTCCTACGCGACCACCCTGACCTCGACCACGCCCGATACCGAGACCATCACCGCCACCCTGGGGGCGGTGACCAAGACCCAGTCGCTCACGGTGGTCGGGCCGCCGGCGGCCGTCACCATCACCGTCCAGCCGCAGCCCGCTACCACCGGCACCAGCATCGGAACCGTGCAGGTGACGCTGGCCGACGCCGGAGGAGCGGCGGTCCTCGGCTCCTTTCCGGTCTCGGCGGCGCTCACCACTGCCAACGGCGCAAACCTGGTCGGCACCACCGCGGTGTCCTCCAGCGGCCCGAATGCGAGCTTCACCGGCCTCGTCGTCGACAAGGCCGGCATTTATACGCTGACCATCACCTCAGGCGCGGCAAGCGGCGTCAGCTCGAGCTTCACCATCGCGAACCCGTGGTCGCCCGCGCAGATCTACGGCGGCACCATCAACGCGCTGCTCTTCGATCCCAACAACGCCGACAAGCTCATCGCCTTCGCCGCCACCAACATCGGCCTCTTCCGCTCGACCGACGGCGGCACCACCTGGACGCAGGTGCGGATCGCGGGAAATGCGCGCTCCATCGTCTACGCGCTGGCGATGACGCCCGGGTCGGCAGCCTTCGCCGCCACCGACAGCGGCCTGTACCGCAGCACCGACAAGGGCCTGACCTGGGCGGCGACGCCCTTGACGGCCTCCACCACCTCGGTGGTCGTCGGCATCAGCAACGTCCTCCGCGTTTACGCGCTGACCGGCGGCCACGTCTTCCGCAGCGACGACGGCTCGGCCAACTTCAACGACATCTCCAGCGGCTTGGGCACGACGCCGCTCTCCGGGACGCTGGCCGTCGACAACACCAGCAGCCCCATTGCTTACTTCGCCACCAGCACGAAGGTCTTCCAGGTCACCAGCATCGGCGGCAGCTGGGCTGACCTTGGCTATCCCACCGGCGCGGGCACCACCATCCGCTCGGTGATGACACCCAATCCGGCCAATTCGCGGGTTCTCTACCTCGGCTCGGACGCGAACGGCGTCTACTCCTGGGACCAGGGCGCCAACACGCCCAGTTGGCAGCACCCGAACAACACCGGCCTGACCGGCAGCGTCCGCGCCTTGGCGATGGATGGCAGCGCCAACCTCTACGCCGGCCTCGAGACCGGCGGCAGCTTCAGCTTCGGCTTCAGCGGGTCGAACCCCATCGGCCAGACCTGGACCGCGAACAACGCCAGCCTCAACACCAGCCGCCGCGTGCAGGCGCTGGGCACCGATCCCAACACGGCGCAGAAGGTGCTCATCGGCCAGCTGGAGTCGGGCATCTCGCGCACCACCAACGCCGCGGGCGCCGCCACCAGCGCCTTCGTCAACGCCGGCGTGACCGCCGCCAATCTCCACGCGGTGGCCTCGAGCGGCACCACCTCCTACGCCTTCGTCGCTGGCATCGGCATGCTCTCGACCACCAGCCCCGCCGGCGCCTGGGCCGACATGCACTCGAGCAGCCTGTTCGCAACCGGCGCCACCACCGTCTCCGGAATCTTCCCCGACGCCTCCGGCACCGTCTTCGTCGCCACCGACGGCGGCCCGCTCGAGCTCTTGTCTGCCGGCACCTCGTGGGTCGCCTACGGCGCTTCCTGGCCGGCCTCGGCAAAAGCGCTCTCGGTGGTCTTCGACGGCAGCGCCCTCTGGGCCGGCACCCACGCGAACGGCATCCTCAAGGCGACCGGCGCCGCGGGAGTCTGGACTGCCATCAACGCCGGCCTCACCGGATCCCCCCAGGATGTCACCGCGCTGGCCGTCGACGGCGTCGGCAACCTCTACGCCACGCCGCAGGACGCGATGTATTTCCTGCGCAGCGGCACCAACCTTTGGACCCTGGTCCAGATCACCGGCGGCAGCACCGCCGGCGGAACCGCTCTCGTCGCCAACCCGACCGGCGGCATCTATGCCTCATTCAATGGCAGCGGCGTCTGGTCGGCCGTCCCCAGCGGCCCCAAGGCCAACGGAACCCAGCTGACCACCACCGGCATCGGCGCGACGGCGGCGGTGATCGGCCTCGCGCTCGACAGCGCAGGCAACCCGACGCTGAGCCCGGCGGGTACGCTCTACGCCACCGTCCAGACGGGTACGCCGGGCGTGTGGCGGCTGACCCCGGCCGCGACGACCTGGGTCCAGGCAAGCAACGGCCTCATCGACACGACGACGCTCCAGAGCATCGCGGTCACGTCCGCAGCGAACGTCCTGGTGGCGAGCCCGGTGGCCGGCGCCGCCGTGACCCACACCGGCGGGTTGTAGAGCACAGCGATTTCTTTTTGCGTACCGGGGGTTGCGAGTAGGATCCGCATTCTTTCCGGAGGACTCATGCGCCACTTCGCCGCTGTGTTTTTGCTG
Source organism: Deltaproteobacteria bacterium (assembly GCA_025350525.1). Taxonomy (GTDB): domain Bacteria; phylum Myxococcota; class Myxococcia; order Myxococcales; family 40CM-4-68-19; genus 40CM-4-68-19. Next base: position 13,124 of record JANXXR010000308.1, on the reverse strand, counting down.
GTCGGGCTCGCCGCTTGCGGCGGGAGCCAGGCGCCGTCCCAAACCGCTCCGGCAACTCCGACCGGGTTGACCGCCACGGTGTCGGGCCTGAGCGTCCAGCTGACCTGGTCGGCGTCGGCGAAGGCCACCGGCTATCTGGTCCTCCGCAGCAGCGCTGCCGCAGGTCCTTTCGCCCAGATCGCCGCTCCGACCGCCCCCTCCTATACCGACGGGGGTCTCGCGGCAGGCACCACCTATTTCTACGAAGTCGCGGCCACCAACTCGGTCGGTCCGAGCGCGAACAGCAGCGCGGTCCAGGCCGCCACCGCGCCGGCTGCTCCGGCGGCTCCCGCGGCGCCGGCCACGCTGGCGGCGGCCGGCGGGAGCGCCAGCATCTCTCTCACCTGGGCAGCCTCCACCGGCGCGACCGGGTATCAGGTCTTCCGCGGACCGGCGGCGGGCGGCGAATCGACCACTGCGTTGGCGACGGTTTCACAGACCACGTACACCGACTCCGGACTCGCGGCAGGTGCAACCTATTATTACCTCGTGCAGGCGCAGAATGCCTCGGGCCAGAGCGCCTCCTCGCCGGAGGCCAGCGCCGTCACCGTTCCTCCCGCGCCGACCTCGCTGATCGCGACTGGGGGCACGGCGAGCGTGGCGCTGAGCTGGCCGGCCGCGCAGGGAGCCACCTCCTACGCCGTGCTCCGCGGCACCGCCGCCGGCGCGGAGAGCGCAACGCCTGTGGCCACGCCGGCCGGGTCGACCTTTACCGATACCGCGCTGGCGGCGGGTATCTCTTATTACTATGTGGTCCTCGCGCAGAATGCCGCGGGCCAGAGCGCCTCCTCGCCGGAACAGAGCGCGATCACCGCCCCGGCGGCGCCCACCTCGTTCAATGCTGCCGGCGGCACGAAATCGATTACCCTGAGCTGGAATGCGTCTGCGGGCGCCGCGACCTATCTCGTCTATCGTGGCACCAGCGCCGGAGGGGAATCCACCACGGCCCTGGTCACGCAGAGCGGGACCACCTACCTCGATACCGGGCTGGCCGATGGCACCACCTATTACTATCTCGTCAAGGCGCAGAATCCCTCGGGCGCCAGCGCGGCCTCCACCGAAGTCAGCGCGCCCACGCTCCCGATCGCGGTTTCCCTCAACGGCCCTGTGGCCGGCAACGCCTCGGTGGCGTTGAACTGGGGCCTGGTCGCCGGCGCGACCAGCTACGAATACGCCTTCTCGACAACGCCTGGCGGCGAGTCCGGCTTTCTGCCGGCGTCGTCTTCCACCGGCACGACCGTGAGCGGATTGACCAATGGCACACGCTATTACTTCGTCGTCCGGGCCAGGAATGCCAGCGGCCTTGGACCGGTCTCGAACGAAGTCAATGCCACTCCCAAGGCGGTTCCCGCTCCCCCGGTGCTGAGCGGCACCGCGGGCAATGCGCAAAACCAACTGAGCTGGACGGTCCCGGCAGGCTCGCCGACCGGCTATTACCTCCTGCGGTCAACGACCTCCGGCTCGGGGTACGCGCAGATCTTCCCGGCATCGGGCACCAGCACGGCCACCACCGATACCGACTTGGCGGTGAGCAACGGCATTACCTATTATTATGTCGTGCGGGCGCGCAACGCGGCCGGCGACAGCCTCAACTCCAATGAAATGGCGCTGACGCCGCAGCCGCCTTTGGTCGCCCCGGTGGTCACGGCGCTACCCGGCAATGGCAAGGTCAAGCTCTCCTGGGGAACCGTCGCGGGCGCCACCAGCTATGAGGTCGCGCGCGCCACCGCTCCGGGAGCCGAGAGCTTCACCGCGCCGCTGGCCTCGCCGACCGTGACGAGCTTCACCGATTCCGGAGTCGCCAATGAGACCCTTTATTACTATCAAGTCCGCGCCCGCAATGCGCTGGGGCCTGGGCCTGCGTCGGCGGAGATCAAGGCGCTGCCGGCGGTGGAGATCTGCGTCGGCTCGGACGGCGATTACGTCTTTGCGCTCAATGCCTACCCGGCAGCCGATGGAGACCAGGATGCGCGCCGCACCTTCGGCGGCGCCACCATGTTGTTTTCGCCGAGCGCCATCGCGGTCGATCACGTCAACAACCAGTTTTTCGTCGCCAACGCTACCACTGCGTCGGTGACGGTCTATTCCACGACCATCAGCGGCGACGCGCCGCCGCTCCGCATTCTGGCCGGGCCCGCCACCCTGCTTCACAACCCGGCCTCCCTGGCGGTAGACACCACCCTGAATCAGCTCATCGTCTGGGACGCCACCCCCACCAATACCGCGGCGGCGTCATACTCGGGCAACATCCTGGTCTTCTCGCGCACCGCCAGCGGGAACGCCGCGCCGCTCGCCAACATCCCCATCACCACCGGTTATTGCGCGAGCGGTGCCGTCGTCGTGCTCGCCGTCCAGCCCGGCGTCGAATTCTATTTCGCCTGCGGCGGGATTGGGTATTGGACGTTACCCACCGCGAACAACGCCGCACCTGCCGGCAATGTGAATGGTTTTGTAAGCGGTCAATCCATCAACTCCGTTGCCTGGGATGCGGCCCATTCTCAAATCATTGCCGGCACCAGCAGCCCGACCACCGGGACTGCGCACCTGCTGGTCCTTGCGCCGCACGGTGCCAATAGTCCGCAAGTGCAGATCAACAGCACCGCCCTCACCAACGTGGGCGCGGTGGCCACCGACGGCACGCACATCGCCGCCATCGATGCCAACTCGACCGCCTACTTCTTCAACCTCTCCGACGCGAACACCATTGGCACGCCTGCGACTGCCATCAACTCTTACCTCATCAATACCGCTGGAGAAATCGTCAGCAGCGTCGATTGGGATTCGACGAACAGCCGCTTCATGTTCTCGGAGAGCACGTACAACGAGATCGAGAGCATGACCGCCACCACGGGGCCCACGCGGGTGCTCTATGCAAATCTCCAGCGCACCCAGCAATACACCGAAGGGCTGGCGGCCGACCCCGCGGGCGACCTGCTCTGGGTCTCGGATACCCGGTTTCGCGTGGAGGGATATCCGCTGCTCGACCTGACGGTGGCCGATGTCGCTTCGAAGGAAATCTTCGACAACCAGTCGACCAACCCGATCCTCGGGCAGGTGGCTTTGAACGTGGCCAATCATGAGCTGTACGTGGCCGACTCGATCAACAACACCGTCACCGTCTGGGATACCACCGGTTCGGGCACTACCCCGCTGCGCAACATTCCTGCATCGCCCGCCACGCCTGGCGCCATCGGGGTGGCCTTCGACTCCGGAACGCTCTTCGTCGGCAGCGGCACCTCCACCGCCGACTCGGCCGTGAACCTCTATACGCGAAATGGAAGCACGGGCGCCTTGACCTATTCGAACCGGATCGGCGGCGCCGCCACGCTGCTGAGCGTTCCCGCGCAGCTCTGGGTCGGGGCCAGCGAGATCCTCGTCGTCAATGGCGACTCGACGCTCCTCTTCTTTGCCCGCAGCGCCACCGGAAACGTCGCGCCGTTCCGCCAGATCGCGCCCACCCTCGCGACGGGCGAGTTCATCTACTCTGCCATCGAGGACCCGGCCGGAAGCGTCTTCGCGGCGGTCGTCGTCAACCCGCTGACCGGCTCGGCCACCAATCCGGCCCACTTCCGCGTCCTCGAATTCGCCGCCGGCTCCTCGTCGGCCACGCCCATTCACACCCTCTCGGCCCGCGGTGCCCCGGGGAACGCGCGCGGACTGGCGTTCTGCAACTGATTTTTCAGCCGTTGGCGAATACGCCAACGAACTCCTAGCCCGACGGCCGGGCGTCTCCGAGCCCTGGCCGCTGGACAGGAGCGTTGGCGAATACGCCAACGAACTCCTAGACGCGGTCGGGAGGGCGTGCGAGCTTCGCGGCATGATCCTCGCCCTCCTCCTCGTCGCGCAGGCCGCAGCGCCCCAGCGCGTTCTCGTCAAGGCAGCGCACCTCATCGACGGCAACTCGGAGGCGGCCCGCGACGGGCTCGCCGTCCTCGTCGAAGGCGACCGCATCGTCAAGGTCGGTCCCGCCGCCGAGTTGCAGACCGCCGGCGTCAAGGTCATCGACCTGGGCAACGCCTGGCTCCTGCCGGGCCTCATCGACGCCCATACCCACGTCCTCTTGCAGGGCGACGTCACCGCCGCCGATTACGACGAGCAGCTCCTCAAGGAGAGCATCCCCTACCGCGCGCTGCGGGCCAGCGCCTCGGTGCGGACCGCGGTGATGAACGGCTTCACCGCCATCCGCGACCTCGAGACCGAGGGCGCCATGTATGCCGACGTCGACGTCAAGACCGCCATTGCCCGCGGCGTCATCCCCGGCCCGCGCATGTTCGTCTCCACCCGCTCGATGGCGCCGACCGGGATGTATCCGCTGAGCGGATACTCCTGGGAACTGCACGTTCCCGAAGGCGTGCAGATCGTCGACGGCCCCGACGCCATCCGCAAGGCGGTGCGCGAAGAGGTGAAATACGGCGCAGACTGGATCAAGTTCTATTCCGATCGCAAGTATTACAAGACCAATGACCCGCAGCGCCCCTTGCGCTCCTGGGTCAACTTCACCAAGCCCGAGCTCGAGGCCATGGTGGACGAGGCCCACCGCCTCGGCCGCAAGGTCGCCGCCCACGCCATGGCCTGGGACGGCATCGACGCGGCCCTGACCGCGCACGTGGACAGCATCGAGCACGGCGACGGCCTCACCGACGACCTGATGGAGCGGATGGTCCGCCAGAATGTCGCCTGGTGCCCCACCATCTATGTCGGCATCTGGGTGGCGCAGGGCCGCGGCGGCATCTGGCCGGATATGGTTCCCATGGAGCGGGAAGCATTTGCCAAGGCATTGAAGCGGGGCGTCCGCATTACCTATGGCACCGACGTGGGCGGATATTCCTGGGCGGAGAACCAGGCCAAGGAACTGTCCATCATGGTGCGCTACGGGATGACGCCGATGGCGGCCATCAAGTCGGCCACCAGCGTGGCCGCCTCCCTGCTCGACCCGCTCTGCGCCCCGCAGGCCGCCAACTGCGAGGGCAGCAACATCGGCGTGGTGGCGCCGGGGAAGTTCGCCGACCTGATCGCGGTGGACGCCGATCCGCTCAAGGACGTCTCCGCGCTGGAGCACGTCCACTTCGTGATGAAAGGCGGCGAGGTGCTCAAGTCGCGCTGACTTGTTACAACCCGGTCATGCGCCGACTTCCGCCCCTGCTGCTCCTCTGCATCGCCTGCGCCGCGCGGGCGCCCGAGACCCGCGCGCCGGCCCCGCCTCCTCCGGCAGCCGACCTGCGGCCCGCGCCGGTGCTCGAGGAGAACGTGGCCGTCGAGTACCGGCCGCAGTCCGAGGGCAAGACCCTGCTCGAGGTGTCCTCTCCAGCCGGCGCCCGGGTCGATGTCCACGAAGGGCAGGCGCTGGTGGGCCGCGACGTGGCGCCCACGACGGTGCGGGCCGAGGCCGACCACTGGTACGTCGTCTCGGCGCGGCTGCCGGAGGGCGACCTGCGCGAGACCAAGGTGCAGGCGCGGGCGGGGCAGGTCGCCACCGTCCACTTCGCCACCGCGGCGCCGCAGGGACCGCAGGCGATGTCGCACGATGCCTTCAAGGACTTCGTCAAGAGCGTCGACGCCGAGGCGGGCGACGAGGCGAAGCTCCACCTGATCAAGAGCGCCGCCGCCCATCAATGGTTTACCGCGGCGATGGCCGGCGTGCTCATCGAGCATATCGTCCACCGCGATAACAAATTGCTGGCGGTTCCCTTATTGAAGGACCGCATCCTCGACCGCGAGAATGCCTTCTGGCTCTACCAGCATTTCACCTATCGCGAGGACAAGGCGAAGGTGCAGGAGATGCTGGAGCATTGACGCCGCCCATACCAGCAGCGCCACCCCAGACGCTGCGGGAGCGCGCGCGCCTGACCCTGCAATACCTGCGCTACCTGCCGCGGACCTTCGCGCTGGTGAAGGAGTCCTCCCGCTCCTTCGCGGCCGGAATGATCGCGCTGCTCCTCGGCCAGGCCGCCCTGCCCGCCGCCATGGCCTGGGTGGGCAAGCTGATCGTGGACGCGGTGGTGGCGGCGGCCCGCGGCGGAGACGCGGCGGCGCGCTGGCAGGTGCTGCGCCTGGTGGCGCTGGAGGCTCTGCTGATGGCGGTGAGCACCGCGCTCTCCCGCGGGCAAGCCTTGCTGCGCGACCTGATGCGCGCCTCGCTGGGCAATCACGTCAATACCCTCATCCTCGAGAAGGCGGCCACCCTGGAATTGCGCCACTTCGATGACGCCGACTTCTACGACAAGATGCAGAACGCGCGCCGCGAAGCCGCCAGCCGGCCGCTCAGCATGGCGCTGGAGACGGCCTCGCTGCTGCAGCAGCTGCTCATCCTCATCAGCTATGCGGTGCTCCTGGCGCGGCTCTCGCCCTGGTCGGTGCTGCTCATCGTCGCCGCCTCGGTGCCCGCCTTCGTGGCCGAGGCGCGCTTTTCGGGCGAGTCCTTCCGGCTCAATACCTGGCGCGCTCCCGAAGGCCGGCGACAGAATTACCTGGAATGGATTTTGACGCGCGATTCGCACGTCAAGGAAGTGAAGCTCTTTGGCCTCGCGCCATTGATCCTGGATCGTTATCGCGCGCTCTTTACCAAATTCTATGCCGAGGACCGCTCGCTGGCGCTGCGCAAGGGCGCGGCGGGCATGGCTTTGGGGCTTCTTTCCCTCTTGGCCTTCTATGGAGCCTATGCCTTCATGGCGGCGCGGGCGGCCCTGGGCGCCATTACCCTGGGCGATTTGACCCTCTACCTCTCGGTCTTCCGCCAGGGTCAATCGTCGATCCAGTCCGCCCTGGCCTCGGTGGGCGCGCTCTATGAAGACGGGCTCTTCATGTCCAATCTCTTTGCCTATCTGGACATCGGCACCGGAGGCGAAGCTCCGCGCCAGCTCCCGGCGCTGACGGTGCCGCGGTCGCGGGCGCAGGAGATCGAGTTCCGCGACGTCTCCTTCCGCTATCCGGGCAGCGACAAATGGGTGCTGCGGGGCATTTCCCTGAAGCTGCGGCCCGGCGAGAAGATGGCGCTGGTGGGCGAGAACGGCGCCGGCAAGTCCACGCTCATCAAGCTGCTCATGCGCCTCTACGACCCCACCGAGGGGTCGATTCTGTACGGCGGCGTCGACCTGCGCGACCTGGACGCCCGCGACCTGCGCGACCGCATCGGCGTGCTCTTCCAGGATTTCGTCCGCTATCAATGGACGGCGCGGGAGAACATCGGCGTGGGCTGGCTGCCGGCGCTCGACGACGTCGCCCGCATCGAGCGGGCGGTGGACGAGGGCGGCGCCCGCAGCGTGGTGGACCAGCTGCCGCAGAAGCTCGAGACCATGCTGGGCGGCTGGTTCGAGGAAGGCCACGAGCTGTCGGGCGGGCAGTGGCAGAAGATCGCGCTCGCCCGCGCCTTCATCCGCGACTCGGAAGTCCTGGTGCTCGACGAGCCCACCGCCGCCCTCGACGCCGAGGCGGAACACGAGCTCTTCATCCGGCTGCGGCAGCTGGCGGCCGACCGGACGGCGATCCTCATCTCGCACCGCTTCTCCACCGTGCGCCTGGCCGATCGCATCGCGGTGATCCGCGACGGCCGCGTCGAGGAGTTGGGCACCCACGCCGAGCTGGTCGAGCGCGACGGACGCTACGCGCACCTCTTCAAGCTGCAGGCGGCCGGATACCAGGCTTGACGACTGCTAGGCCAGCTCGCCGCGGGCGAGGTGGTGCTCGACCTCCAGCACGCTGGCGCCTTCCGCGCTGACCGCCGCCTGGTAGTGCTCGCGGGCCTTCTGCGGATCCTTGAGCGCCGCCCAGAAGTGCGCCGCCGACAGCCGCCGGCACTCGAGCTCCGGGTCGCCGTAGCCCTCCTCGAGAAAGGTCTGGACATCGACGTGGCCCAAGAGGAAGCCCGCCACCGGCCCCGGCCAGATGCGCTGGACTTTGGCCTTCCAGTTCTTGAGGAGCAGCCGCGTGCCGCGCAGCACGTAGCGCTCGTCGCCGAGGCGCGTGCCCGCATAGACCAGAAGCGCGGGCGGCTTCAGCCGGCTGGCGGGGCCCTCGTAGGCGGCCTCGAGCGCGCTCAACCAGCGCTCGACTCCCAGCTCGCGCTCGCCGGCGAGCCAGCGCGCCGCACCCGCCAACTCCAATAGTGTCCCGCTCTGGTCGGCGTCGGGCGCCTCTTCGAAGGTTCGCGCAGCCTCGGACCAGCGCCGCAGCTCGAGCAGCGCCAGGCCGCGCCAGAGCGGGTGGTCGTCGTTGGCCAGCTCTTCGAATCGGCCTTCTTCCAGCAGCTGCTTGGGGTCTTCCATCGCCGCAAAAGTGTGGATGCCCACTTTGTTTCGCATCAGCGCCGGCGCCCGGTGTCGGCGAGCAGACAGCCCAGAGAGCGCCAGCCGGCCGGCGCGGCCCGGGCGTGACCCGTGGAAATTGTACAAAGCGGGCGCGATCCGCGTATTCGATTTGCGATGCAGGTCGCCCGGCTGGCCGAGATCCCGTGGAGCGCGCTGCCTGCCGGCGTCGCCCTTCCCGCCATCGCGCGGGTGCTCGGGGGCGCCGCGGCGGAGCGGGAGGTGGATCGCGCGCTGCGGTCGAACCGCGCTCTGACTGGCGAAGGGCGCTCCGCGACGGTCGAAGCGATCTTTGGCGTTGCCCTCTGGCGGCGGCGGCTCGCCTGGCAGGCCGGACTCGGCTGGATCGACGGCGCGGCGGCGGACGGCGCGACGGCAGCGCAGGGCGAGTCCCACGCCGCCCTCCTGCTCTTCTGCCTGTTGCGCGACCTCGCCGGCCTTCCGGAGGCGCCGGCCTGCGCGCTGACCTCCGTCGCCGCACCGCCACCGCGGAGGCCCGCGCCCGCCCGCCTCGCCGACCGTTGGTCGCTGCCCGACTGGCTCGAGGCGCACCTCCAACGCGAGCTCCCCGAAAGCGCCGAGGCCTTCTGCGCCGCCGTCTCCGTGCCCGGCCCCGTCTGCCTGCGCGCCAATCGCCTCCTCTGCACCCGCGACGAGCTCGCTGCCCGCCTGCGCGACGAGGGCATCGCCACCAAGCCGGGGCAGTTGTCGCCCGACGCGCTCATCGTCGAGACCCGCAACGCCAATCTCTTCGGCGCCCAGGCCTGGCGCGACGGACTCTTCGAGCCGCAGGACGAAGGCAGCCAGCTCCTCGGCCAGCTGGTGGAAGCGCAGCCGCAGGACAGCGTCCTCGATCTCTGCGCCGGCGCCGGCGGGAAGGCGCTGCTCCTCGCCTCCCAATGCAGGACCGTCTTCGCCCACGACGTCGACAGCGGCCGTCTCTCGCGCCTGAAGACCCGCGCCCAGCGCGCCCGCGCCGGCAACATCGAGGTGGCCTCCGAACCTCTGCCCGCCGACCGCGTCCTCGTGGACGCCCCCTGCTCCGAGCTGGGAATCTTGAGACGCGGTCCCGACGCCCGCTGGCGCATTCCCGAGAGCGCGCTCACCGCGCATCCGCCGCTCCAGCTCGAGCTGCTGACCACGGCCGCCCCTTGCGCCAAGACGCGCCTCGTCTACGCCACCTGCACCTTGAACCGCGGCGAGAACGAGGACGTCGCCGCCCGCTTCGAATCCCTCCACCCCGAATTCCGCCGCGCCCGACCGTTCTTGCGCCTGCTGCCGCACGAGAGCGGCACCGACGGATTCTTCGCCGCAGCCTGGGACCGCAGATGAGCGACGAGAAGAAGCCGCCCCCGTTCCACAATCCCTTTGCGGGCCTGCGCGAGAAGCTGCCGGACCTGCCGCCGGGCGTGCAGCGGCGGCAGGAGCCCGAGCCCAGGGGCCCCGCCCGCGCGGTGGTGCGCATGGAGCGCAAGGGGCGCGGCGGGAAGGAAGTAACCGTGGTTGAGCAGCTGGGCCTGCGGCCAAAAGATTTGGAGCTGTGGCTGAAGGCGCTGAAGGGATCGCTCGGCTGCGGCGGAGTGATCGAAGGAGAGACGCTGGTGCTGCAGGGAGATCAGCGCAAGCGGCTGCCGGCGATCCTGGAGGCGCGCGGGGTGCGCAAGGTGATCAGCGGCTGATTCAGGTCTCGCCGTGCGCCGCGCGCCACTCCTTGAGATCGCGCCGCCCGATCTTGCCGGTCTCGTCCAGCGTCTTGCGCCACTGCTTGCGGAAGGGCCGCAGCGCCGCCGCCAGCGACTCGGCGATGACCAGGTTGCGGTACCACTTGGCGTTGGCCGGCACCACGAACCAGGGCGCCCGCTTCGAGGCGCACTTGCCGATGGCGTCTTCGTTGGCGGCAGTGAACTCGTCCCACTGGTCGCGCTCCCGCCAGTCCTCGACGTTCAGCTTCCAGGCGTCGGTGGGCTCCTTCTCGCGCTCGAGCAGGCGCTCCTTCTGCTCTTCCTCGGTGATGTGGAGGAAGTACTTGAGGACGATGCAGTTGCCCGAGACCAGCGTCTCCTCGAAGGCGTTGATGAGCCGGTAACGCTCCTTCCAGATGGGCCGCGGCGCCAGCTTGTTCACCCGCACCACCAGCACGTCCTCGTAGTGCGAGCGGTTGAAGATGGCCACCTCGCCCGCGCCCGGCGTGTGCTGGTGGATGCGCCAGAGGAAGTCGTGCCGCTTCTCCTTCTCGCTCGGCACCCCGAAGCTGGTCACCCGCACGCCCCGGGGGTTGAGCGCGCCCACCACGTGCTTGACGGCGCCGTCCTTGCCGGCGGCGTCGCGCCCCTGCAGCACCATCAGGACCGAGTGCGTCCGCGCGCCCCACATCAAGTCCTGGAGGCCGAAGAGCTCGTCGTTGAGGACGTCGAAGCGCGCTTTGGCCTCGTGCTTCTTCACCTCCTCGGGAGGTTCCGGCGAGATCTCCTCGAGGTTGATCCGGCCGGGCGCGTCGATGCGGTGGAATTCCATCCCGACCGCCTAGACCTCCGCGGGCCGCGGGTCAAGCCGGGCAGCGGCTCCGCTGGATTTCCCTCCACCGGGGCCCCTCTGCTAGAGATGTCTCTCAATCGACAGCAGGGGGGCAGCATGTCGGACGGCTCGCGCGTTCTCGTGGTGCAGGCGGAGGACGCCGAGCGGCTCTTCCAGCGCGCCCTCTTCACCGACGCCGGGCTCACGGTCATCGAGGCGAGCACCGGCGCGGAGGCCCTCAACTTCCTCGCCACCGACGTGCCCGACCTGGTGGTGCTGGGGCGGTCGCTGCCCGACATGGACGGCCTCGAGCTGTTGCCGCGCCTCAAGTCGGGCGAGCTGGACTTCGTGCCGGTGCTGGTCGCGAGCCACCGCAGCGAGACCTCCGAGCGCGTGCGCGGCCTGCAGCTGGGCGCCGACGACTACCTCTCGCGGCCCTGCGATCCAGCGGAACTGCTGGCGCGGGTCAAGGCGCTCCTGCGCAACAAGCAGACCCACGACAAGATCCGCAAGCTGCAGATCTCGCTCGAGCAGATGGTGGTCTCCGACCCGCTCACCGGGCTGCACAACCGGCGCTACCTGATGGACCGGCTGACGCAGGAGATGCAGCGCGCCGACCGGCACGGCGAGCCCATGGCCTTCGCCATGATCGACCTCGACGGCTTCAAGCCCATCAACGACCAGTTCGGGCACGTGGTCGGCGACAAGGTCCTGCGCGCCGTCGGCAACGCCATCGCCCGTTGCATCCGAGTCTCGGACATCGGCGCCCGGTACGGCGGCGACGAGTTCGCCATCATCCTGCCGCAGACGCCGCCCGAGGGCGCCATGCGGGTGGTGGAGCGCGTGCTGCGGACCATCTCGGAGCTGCAGCTCAACGACGAGAACGGCGCCAGTTGCAAGGTGACCGCGAGCCTGGGGCTCGCCTACTACCCGGCCGAAGACCTCGAGACGCCGGAGGACCTGGTGCACTCGGCGGACGGCGCCCTCTACGGCGCCAAGCGGTCGGGAAAAAACCGGTTCAGCTCCGTGCGGGCGGTCCTGCCGGTGGCGACTGCCTGAAGCCGGACGAGTGGGTGAGATCGCAATCGAATCGTTGAGGCGGGACCACCATTCCCGCGACAAACTCTGAGACATCCCTTCTGTGCTCCGGGTCGTAGCCGACGCCGTTGAGCACGTCGGAGTTTTTTGGGCGCTCCGCCGCTGCGCGGCTCCGCTGTACAGGGGGCTCCGCCCCCCGTACCACCCCCCGGCCCTGGAGTGCAGGTTTGCCCAACTGAACTCGAAGCTGCGGCGCCAGACAATGTCAGAGGGTCGGCGCAGACTGTCCAGAGCTTCTGCACCCCCGGCTAAAGCCGGGGGCTGGAAAGACGCGAAGCCTCCTTCGGAGGCTGCTGGGGAGATGCTTGGGTCAAAGAGAAAGTCGGATCGAGCTTTATGTTCACGCCATCTGGGCGACCTGCGAAGGCGACCGCTCATCGACCCGGAGATCGAGCCTCGGATCTTCCGCGCCATCGCGGAGAAGTCCGACGAACTGAACTGTGCGCTGCACGCCATCGGCGGAACAGCCGATCATGTTCATGTCCTCCTGCGCATGCATCCATCGTTGTCTGTCGCAGGCGTAGTGGGGGCAGCCAAAGGCGCATCATCTCATCTGGTCCAGCGCGAAATCGGGGAACCCTTTAGATGGCAGACCGGGTACTCCGCTTTCACGGTGGCGGCGCAGGATGTCTCGGTAGTCGAGAGCTACATCCGAAGGCAAAAAGAACACCACCTGCACAATGCGATCGAGCCTCGGCTTGAGCTTGGATGAGCTCGACGAATCAGCCTCCGCAGGAGGCTTTGCGTCTTTCCAGCCCCCGGCTTTAGCCGGGGGTTCCGATGCCCCTTGGACTCAGCTCCCCGATGGTTTGGGAAGCTAGCGACATTGCGTCCGAGCAGCCGGGGGGTGGTACGGGGGGCGGAGCCCCCTGTACAGCGGAGCGGCGCAGCCGCGCAGCGCCCCAAAAGAATCCTCGACGGACTCGCAGCGCTTCCTGATCCAATCGCGTCACCGGTTCAGGGAATCTTCCTCTCGAAGAATTCGAGGATTCGCGTCCAGGCCGCCTCGCGCACGGCGGGGTCGCGCGCCTCGGCGTGGAAGACGAACCGGGTCAAGGCGAAGGCGATGGGATGGCGCCCGTCGGTGAGGAAGGAGTGGCCGACGCTCTCGAAGCAGTGGACCTCGGGCGTGACCCCCAGCGGCGCGAGGCAGGCAGCGAGCTTGCCGCCGTT
>JANXXR010000237.1 GCA_025350525.1 Deltaproteobacteria bacterium | reverse complement strand
ACCTTGCGGATCAGCTCGGGGTCGATGGAGCCCGTCACTTGCGGCTTCTCCGGCCCGAGGCCGATCTCGCCGCTCTCCTTGCCGCGCAGGCCGCCCTTGCCGTCGCCGTAGTTGGCGAGGCCGCCGCCGATGCCGTTGGTGCCGATGCGGGCGAGGCCGAGGCCGGAGCCGTCGCCGCCGCCGCCGCGTCCGCCCAGCGACTTGAGGCCCATGCCGCCTTCGCCGCGGGCGTCGGCCACGCGCGGGCCGGTCAGGTGGCCCATGGCGTCCACGGTGCCCTTCTCCAGGGCGACGCCGAAGAGGTTCTCTCCCTTGCCGCCGCCCAGCGCCTTGAGGAGGCCGCTCTGGGCCACCAGCGCCTTGTCGTCGGTCTTGCGCTGGGCGCGGGCGTCGCGGCGGGGCGCGGTCTTGCTGCCGGCCTGGCCTTCCTCGCCCATGTGCCGCGCCACGGCCTTGCCCGGATCGCGGCGGGCCTGCGGCTGCGCCTTGTGCTCCTCGACCGGAGGCGGCGCGCTGTTGGGCTTGGGCATGGCGGCGCGCACCGTCAGGGGCCGGGGCCGGATCAGCTCGGCCTCGCCCTGGGTGCGCGGCGCCGGCACCGTCCCGCTCCAGAACTTCATGCCCGCCATCATCAGCACCGCCGCCACCGAGGCGACCAGCACGCCCTTCCAGTCGGTCTGCTCGCCGCCCACCCGGGCGACGCCGCGGACCCGGCGGACGCGCAGCGAGAGGTTGCCGCTGCTCAGCACCGCCACCGCCAGCTGCGGCAGCGGGACCACGAGGCCCCGGGCGTCGGCCTGGCTGCGCCCGCGGACCAGCAGCTCGGGGCCGCCCAGGACGCGGCCGTCCTCCTCGAGGAAGAGCTGCAGTGGGCGGGGCGCGGCCACCGTCCAGCCGTTGACGTCGGAGGTGACCACCGCGGCGCGATCGATGCCGTGCAGCAGCGCCTGGCAGCCGGGCTCCGATCCTGCGGTCAGCTTCTCGCCGGGCAAGAGCTGCCAGACGCTGACGCGGGTCGAGCCCCAGAAGAGCTCCACTTCGGCGCACTCGCCGCCCTGGGCATCCACTTTGGGCAGCGCCTGGCGCAGCGGAGCGGGAGCTTTCGCCTGCGCCTTCATCGGCGCCTCGGCGATCTCGGCCGGCGGCGCGACCGGGGCGATCTCCGCCGCGGCGAGTTGGACGGGCGCCGGCAGCTCGGAGACTTCCGGCTCGGCAGCCTGGGCAATAGCCTCGGCCGCGCCGCCCTTGGGCAGGTCCTCGCGCACCACCGACAAGGCGGGCAGCTTCAGCTCCGCCTCGGCCGCGGAGTCCTCCTCGCCGTGGATGAGCTGCAGGCGAGGCCGCAGCTTCGTTGCCTGCGGCTGCGTGGCGTCGGCGGCGGCGGTCTCCTTCTGGATCTCCACCATGATGCGCAGCTCGCCGATGGAGATGAGGTCGCCGTGGCGCAGCGGCGCCGCGATGATGGGCTGGCCGTTCAGGTAGAGCGGCGCCGTGCCCAGCGCCCGCAGCACGGTGCCGTTCGCGCCGGACTCGATGACCGCGTGGCTGGGAGCGACGCTGGCCGACTCGAGCACCAGGTCCGCCGTGGCGCTGCCGAGCCGGATGCGCTCTGCGCGGAAAGCGCGCGAGCTCTTCAGCTTGCCGCCGTCATATACCTTGAGGACGATCGGATTCATCGGTTCTCCAGGAAAGCGAAAGTGTCAGCGACCGCGCAACGGCGCGGCGAGTGCGCGGTCCACGAAGGACCGGCGAACGCGAAGGAGGCTCTGCTCGTCGACCTTGCGGGGCGCCTGCACGAGTTCGCCGTCGGGCCGGGTGATGTCGCCACGGATGTCGTCTTCACCGAAGTGCAGGACGGTGCGGCGCGGGCGCTGCCCGGCAGGCGCTTCGGCGGCCGCTTTGCCGCCTGCTGCCGCTTCGCCGCCTGCTGCCGCGCTCGATGCGCTGAGCGCGGCCACGGCTGCGGCCAGAATCAGAATCCTCTTCATTCCCCGCCCCCCTCGACCCACCCGCCCGACTGCTGGCCTCCCCTACTGCACGACCGATGCCTGAGCCCTTTGCCTGAGCGCTTCCTCGCAGCGCTGCACCAAGGCACGCACCGGATGGCCCGAAGGCGGAGGAGTGGTGCTCAAGGTGAGGAAAAGTTTTGCCTCAGTGAGCGCTGCCTGGGCATCGCCGTCGCCATCCAGCTTCAGGCGCGCGAGGGCGAAGTGCGGCTCGGCGGCCTTGGGGGCCAGCGCGGCGGCCTGCGTCAGCGCCGCTTCTGCCTCCTCGCCGTCGCCGTCCGCGGCGAGCGCCTCGCCCAGCGTCAGGCGCGCCGCATAGGAGGCGGAGTCCAGCTCGGCCGCAGCTTGCAGGCGGTCGATGCCGTCGTCGGCCTCGCCATGCTCGAAGAGCGCGCGGCCGAGCGCCAGAGCCGCCAGCGGCGACTCCGGATCGGCGTCGGCCGCAGTCCGCGCCGCGGCCAGCTCGGAGGCCGCATCGTGGGCAGCCCGGGCGACTTCCACCTGGATGAGGATGGGCTCGACGTCGTGCGGGTCGGCCTGGGCCGCGCGGGCCGCGAGCAGCTTGGCAACGCCGGGATATCCCTGCGCCAGCTGGGCGCGGGCCATGGCAGACAGCGCCGCGGCGTCAAGGGGATTCTGCTGGAGCGCGACCTTGGCCGCCGCCTGCGCGGCGACCGGATCGCCCAGGACCACCTCGACCTGCGCGCGCAGGACCTTGGCCGCGGCGCCCGGAAAGGCGGCGTCGGCGAGGGCCAGCGCGGCGCGGGCCGGCTGCGCC
>JANXXR010000203.1 GCA_025350525.1 Deltaproteobacteria bacterium | reverse complement strand
GGTGCTGGGCAACCACGACTTCGAGTCGGGGCAACAGGCCGCGGTGACCAAGGCGCTGGTGGAGGTCGGCGTCCACGTCCTCGACGGCGACGCCTGGGAGCAGAACGACTGCGGCATCGCCGGCATCAAGGGCTTCGCCGGCGGCTTCGATCAGGCGCAGCTGCAACGCTTTGGCGAAGAGCCGCTCAAGGCCTTCGTCGACGCCTGCATCGCCGAGGAGCTGAAGCTGGAGAAGGCGCTCTTCCGCCTGCGCACCAAGCACCGCATCGCGCTGCTCCACTATTCTCCCTGCCGCCAGACGCTGGAGGGCGAGCCGCTCGAGATCTTCCCCTTCCTCGGCGCCGCCCGCCTCGCCGGTCCCATCGATGAGCTCCGCCCCAACCTGGCCCTGCACGGCCACGCCCACCGCGGCGCGCTCAAGGGCGAGACCCGCGGCGGCGTGCCGGTCTACAACGTCGCGCTGCCGGTGCTCCGCCGCTTGCCGAAGCCGGTCGGATACCTGACCCTCGATCTTTGAGCCTCAAGGCTCCGGCGCGATCGGCCGGTAGAGGTAGGTCAGCTTCACCTCGCCGGCCTTGGCCTTCGCGAGCGCGTCGGACCCGATGCGCAGCATCCTCGACGACGTGGGCGGAAGCTGCGTCGCCGCCCACTTGAGGATCTGGCTCGCCCAGATGGTGAACATGGGCCGCTTGCGGACCTTGTCCGCCGACCGCCAGAAGTTGACCTGCGCATAGAGCTTCGCCGGCTCCAGCTCGCTCGCCCCCGCCGTCCGCAGCGCCAGCACCAGGCAGTCGGTCCGCTCCTCGTCGATCTGCGACCACCCCGCAAAGGGCCCAGCCGGCATCAGGTGCGTCACGATGTCCGCGCTGTACTTGCGGTGCAGCAGATAGATGCGCCGCTCGTTGGGCAGCGACTCGCGCCGCTCGAGCGACTGCGGATCCTCCAGCAGCGCCCGCGGCTCGCCTCTCAGGTAGCGGCCAGAGGAGACCGACAGCCCCGGCTCGCGCGCGGCGATCTTCGCGATCAGATCCTCGACGTCGCGCTCGCTCAGGAAGGCCCACAGCTGTCGCGCCGGCATCGCGCGCACCATCGCACAGGAGACGCGCGCTCGCGCACGAATCGCGCCGCGGTCATTCGATCACCACCGGGAGCGGATCCACCGCGCCTTCGTCCCTGCTGTAGAGGAGCTGGTACTCGCCGCGCCGCACGAACTGCCCGAACAGCCGCGCCCCGCGAACCTCCTCGCCGCCCGGCAGCCACCACTGCACCGTCGCGGATTCTCCCTCCGAGGCGACGAGCATGCAGCCGGATCCGGCGCGGGCGTGCAGCTTGCCATCGGCCGCCATCCTGCAGCCATCGCCGGTCACCGCGATCGCCGGCGCGTCGCCGATCCGCAGCGAGACAGTCAGGAGCAGCGTGGCGCCCGATGCGTCCTTGAACGAGACCGTGCCCGCATGCGCGCCGGGCGCAAGGCCCGCTGGATCGATCCGCACCGCGATGCGCGCAGGCGTCGTGGCACGCGACTGGCGGAGCACGATCCAGGGTGCGCCGGATTCGAGGGTGAAGGCGTGTCGGCCTCCGCCCTCGGCGTGCACCGCCACCGTCTGGGCGCGGGGATAGCGTCCCGTCGCCGCCGCGAACTGGAGTGCGTTGCGCGAGAGCCCAAGCGCCCCGGGCCCGCCGCCTGCCTGGTCGAGCGCCGCCAGTGCACCTTGCGCGTCGATGCGCCCGTGCACGACGCCGGCCACTGGGACTGCCGAGGAGAGGATCGCTTCGCGCACCTGTGCGAGCGAGGCGTCGGGATGCGCGGCCCAGAGCAGCGCCGCGACTCCGGCCACGTGCGCGCCCGCCATGCTGGTGCCGTCGTACCGCTCGTACTGGCCGGGCGCAGTGGTCGAGAGGATGCCGACGCCCGGCGCAGCGACCAGCGCCCCGCGGTTGGAGAAGGGCGCCAGCAGATCGTCCGGGGTGGTGGCGGAGACCGAGAGGAGGTTCTCCGCCGCGAGGCCGGCCGGAAACTCCGGATCCGCCGCCCCTCCGTTGCCCGCCGCGGCCACCACCAGCGCGCCCTTCTCTCCCGCCCGCGCGATGGCCTGCGCGATCGCCCGGCTCTGGCCTCCTCCGCCCCACGAGGCGTTGATCACCCGCGCGCCGTGCTCCGCCGCGAAGTCGATGGCCCGCGCCACGTCGTCGCTGCGGCCTCCCTGCGGGCCCAGCGCGCGCAGCGCCATCAGCGAGACCTTCCAGTTCACCCCGACCACGCCGACGTGGTTGTCGCCGGCCGCGCCGATGATTCCGGCGGCGTGCGTGCCGTGCCAGCGTCCCTCGCCGCTGGCCGCAGGGGCAGGGCTCGGCCTCTGGTCGACGAAGTCCCAGCCATTGACGTCGTCGACGTAGCCGTCCTGGTCGTCGTCGAGCCCGTTGCCCTCGACCTCCTGCTCGTTGACCCAGGCGTTGTCCTTGAGATCCGGATGATCGAGCGCCACCCCGTCATCGACGACGGCCACGGTGACGGCGCGGTCGCCGGTGGTGCGCGCCCAGGCGGCCGGCGCGTCGATCTTGGCGAGGCCCCAGAGATCCTTGTAGCGCGGGTCGCTCGGCGCGCGGCTGGGGCGGACCCGGTAGACGGGCTCGGCGAAAGCGACGCCCGCCCCACGCGCGGCTTCCTCCGCTGCCGCAACCGCATCGTCGCCGGGCCGCAGCGGAATGCGAAGCAGCGGCGCCGCGTCGTGCGGTGCCACCGCGCTGAGCGCGACGATGGGCGGCCCCGAATCGGCATCGCCGATCCGCGCAGGCGGCGCCGCTCCGGGCGCGAGCTGCACCAAAATGGAGTCGGCTTCGTGGATCGCCGTGTGCGCGGAGCCGCCGCACGCCAGCGTCAGCCCGAGCGCCGCGGCGATGGTCGCCTTGGATTTCCAGCGCCGTCGCGGAGGCGCGCGCGGGCTCTCTGCCTCTTCCGGCTCGAAGAGCGGGTCGGCGCTGTCGAGCGTGTAGCGGAGCGGATCGCCCGACGAGACGGGCAGGATGCGTTCGAAGTGCATGTCGTCCCCCAACCAGATTGCGCGGCCGTGCGCGGCTGCCGGGGACGATTGCAGCTGCCGTGCCGGACGCCGCGAGAGGAGACCCACGCTTCAGGGGGTAGCAAAATGGGGCTGCCCCGTACCAAAATGGGCCCCTTCGCCGCAGCCGCAGATGCAAAGGAGCGCGCGTGCCTGAAGATGCTCCAGCTCGCTGGACAGGAGAGGATCTGGAACTCCGCGTGCACGCGCAGCCGGGCGCGCGGCGCACGGAAGTCCAGGGACTTCACGCGGGCGT
>JANXXR010000184.1 GCA_025350525.1 Deltaproteobacteria bacterium | reverse complement strand
GAACGCGCTCGACGGCGCGCCCTTGCCCTTCGCGCTGGCCGCACCCGAGCCCATCCTCGGCGCGCGGCTGCGCATCGAGCTGCCGGAAGGCGCGCCGGGCGTGCGGGTGAAGTACGCGACCTCGCCCAACGCCACCGCGCTGCAGTGGCTCGCTCCGGCGCAGACCGCGGGCGGCGCGCAGCCCTTCCTCTTCTCGCAGTGCCAGCCCATCCACGCGCGCTCGGTGATTCCGCTGCAGGACTCTCCGCGGGTGCGCATCACGGTGACCGCCGCCCGGTTTACCGTGCCTGCGGGGCTGCGGACCCGGATGGCGGCCGCCTTCAAGGGGCGCGAGGCGCACGGCGATCTGGCGGTGGACCTCTTCGAGATGCCGCAGCCGATCCCCACCTACCTCCTGGCTTTCGCGGTGGGCGACCTGGTGGAGCGCCCGCTCTCGCCGCGCTGCTCGGTCTGGGCCGAGCCCGCGGTCGCCGATGCCGCCGCCCACGAATTCGCCGAAGTCGAGCGCATGCTCACGGCCGCGGAGCAGCTCTTCGGGCCCTACGACTGGGAGCGCTACGACGTGCTGGTGATGCCGCCCTCCTTTCCCTATGGAGGAATGGAGAACCCGCGGCTGACCTTCGTCACGCCCTCGCTGCTGGCGGGAGATCGCTCGCTCGTCAACGTCATCGCCCACGAGCTGGCGCACGCCTGGACCGGCAACCTGGTCACCAACGCCTCCGCCAACGATTTCTGGCTGAACGAGGGCTTCACCGTCTATGCCGAGCGGCGCATCCTCGAGGCGCTGGAAGGCCGCGAGCCCGCGGAGATGCACGCCGCCATCGGTCGCCACGACCTCGAGGTCTCGCTGCAGCGCTTCGCGCGTCGGCCGGAGTTGACCTTGCTGCGCACCGCGCTCGAGGGTGTCGATCCCGACGAGGCCTATTCGAATATCCCCTATGAAAAGGGATATCTCTTGCTCCGCCGCCTCGAAGAGCTGAGCGGACGCGCGCAATGGGACGTCTTCCTGCGCGCCTACCTGGCGAAGTTCCGCTTTCAAAGCATTGCCACGCAGCAGTTCCTCGATTTCCTCGAGGAGCGGCTGCCGGGTCTTTCAGCGCGGGCCAAAGCGCTCGACTGGATCGACCGGCCCGGCCTTCCCGAAGACGCGCCCGTTCCGCGCTCGGCGCAGCTCCTCGATCTGCAGGCGCTGGCCGCTTGCGGAGCGCTGCCCACGGCCGCCCTCACCCCCATTGAGCTCCTGGTGTACCTACAAGCGCTGCCAGAGGCGCTCTCCGCCGAGGCGCTTCAGACCCTCGACGCGCGCTTCGGGCTCTCCTCGCGCAAGAGCCTGGAGCTGCGCCACACCTTCGTGGTCGCGGCGCTGCGGGCGGGGCTGCCGGGCGCCGTCGAGGCCGCGCGCCGGGGCGCGCTGGAGACGGGGCGCATGAAATACCTGCGGCCCATCTACCAGCAGCTCGCCAAGTCGGACCGGGCGGCGGCCGAGCGGATCTTCGCCGAGGCGCGCGACGGATATCACCACATCGCCCGCGCGGTGGTGGGCAGCCTGCTGGCTTAGATCGCCAGCACCGTCAGCGCTCCCAAGGCTGCGCCTAGCGCCGGAGCGCCCAGCGCGCTGACCGCCCAGCCGGCGCCGTTGCGACCAGCGCCCGCGAGCAGGACGGCGGTGATGCCGCAGGCGACTCCTGAGGCGGCGCCGGCCGCTCCGCCAAAGACCATGGCAAAGAACGCGCCCGCGCCGTCGCTGCCGTGAAAGCGCGAGAGGCCGCCGGCGCCGCCCGCGGCGATACCCAGCAGGCAGGCGACGCAGAAGAGGGCCACCTTGTTAGCGCCCGCGCGGGCGCTGTCGAACGCGGCGGACATGCGCGCAGGGTACACCGGCGGCACCTGAGGCGCTCGCTTGACCTGCCGGCGACCGGCCGCTTCCAAGCGCGCACGCTCGCGGGGCGTTAGGCTCGTTCGGCCGGGGAGGCAACATGATCTTGAGCGAATTCATTCGCCAGAACCACCTTGCCATCGTCAACGAATGGGAATCGTTCGCGGGCAGCCTGCTGCCGGCGGCGGGTGGCATGGGCGCGGTCCGGCTGCGCGATCACGCGGAGGACATCCTCGCCGCCATCGTCCTTGACCTGGAAGCTCCGCAGGGCGCGGCCGAACAGCGGGCCAAGTCCAAGGGTCACGGACAGGAGCATCGCATGGAGGCGGTGGGAAAGGCGCACGCGGCCCTGCGCATCGAGGACGGCTTCAAGCTCGGCCAGTTGGTTGGCGAGTACCGGGCGCTGCGGGCCTCCGTGCTGCACCTCTTCGAGCGGGCGGCGGGCAAAGGGGATGGATGCGACCTGCAGCAGATCACCCGCTTCAACGAGGCGCTGGACGAAGCGCTGGTGGAGGCGACCAACCGGTACATGGTGGTGATGAACCGGACCAGCGACCAGTTCCTTGCCGTGCTCGGGCACGACCTGCGCAATCCGCTGGGCGCGATCATGATGTCCGCCGAGGTCATCTCCCGCCACGCTTCGGCCGAGGATGCCAAGGCGGCAGCGCTGATCCTCACCAGCGCCGGACGGATGAACCGGATGGTGAACGACCTGCTCGACCTGACCCGCACCCGCCTGGGTTCCGGAATCCCCATCGCGCCCTCGCCAATGGATCTGGGCCCCCTCTGCCGGGACACTCTCGCCGAGCTGCAGGCCTTCCACCCCGAGAGCCGGCTGCAGTTCAGCTCCACGGGCGACCTCAAGGGGACCTGGGACCTGGACCGCCTCGCCCAGGTCCTCTCGAACCTGGTGGGAAATGCGCTGCAGCATGGACAGCGCAACGGGCTCATCGAGGTCATCGGCAAGGGCGAGGGCGACGAAATCCTCATCGAGGTCCAGAACCAGGGCAACCAGATTCCGCCTGCGCTGCTGGCAAACATCTTCGAGCCGATGGTCCGCAAGGCGAACGGAAGCGAGGACAAAGGTTCGACGAGCCTTGGGCTGGGCTTGCACATCGCCCGCGAGATCGTCCTCGCCCACGGCGGGACGGTGCACGTGGAGTCGACGCCGGCGCGAACGACGTTCGGCGTCCGGCTTCCCCGCCATTCGACCGCGGTGTCCCCCGGCGCGAAGCCGGTCAAGGAAACCGACCAGCACGACGCTGAGGGCGGAATCGTCGTCGCCGATCTGGCGGCGACCGCGAACTGATCACTGCCGATCAAAAAATCGGCAGAGAAGCTCATTTCTGATCTTTGCGCTGATCGCCCTCGTGCGCACCATCGCCGTGGGGGCTCGAATGACGCAGTCGGTGCGGCTCAAGTGGGTCTTTTTCGTGGCGACGCTCAACGCCGTCTTCGCGCTGGCCGTCGGCGGCCTGGTGGCTTGGGGGCTGCGCTCCGCCCGGACGCCTCCGCCGCCGGCGCCGCAGCAGCTCTCGTGCCCGGCGCCCGACGCGCAGCTCTCGCAGACGCTGCAGCTGCTCGCCGCCGGACAGCAGGCGATGATGCTCCGCGCCCTGCAGCCGCCGCCCGCCGCCGCGCCGCCCGCCGCCACGCCGCCGCCGATCTTGGCGCCGCAACCCATCGCAGCGAGGCAGCGGTCGGCGAGGCGGTCTGCGCGCCGCTCCCGCCGGCTCCGTCCGGTCTGCCGGGCAAAGTAACTACGCCGGCAGGTCGTCCAGGCAGCGGAGCAATTCGGCCACGCTCCACGCTTGCGCGATGCACCCGCGCGGAGCGTGCGGCGGCTCGGCGTCGAAAACCTCCGCCACCGAGCCGAGGCCATATTCGCCCAGCGTGAAGCCCGACAAGAGCGGACGCGGGTCGGCGTCGAAATAGGTCTTCCGGAAGGCATCGACAAAAGGGCCAATCAGCCAGCCCCAGACCGTACCCTGGTGATAGGCGGCATCGCGGGCCTGCAGATTGCCGCGGTAATGAGGTTGGTAATCAGGCTCGCGCGGCCCCAAAGAGCGCAGGCCCTTGGGCGTCACCAGTTCGGCGCTGACCTTCTCGAGGACGGCCGGCCAGCGCGCGGGGTCGAGCACCGGATTAGGCAAGGAGATGGCCAACAGCTGGTTGGGCCGCAGCGCGGCGTCGTCGGGGTCGAGCACGTCGTAGAGGTGCCCGCGCTCCTCATTGAAAAAGCGCGCATTGAAGCTCTGGCGCAGTAAAGCGGCACAACCGGCCAGCCGCGCGTCGCCGCCCAGCCAGCGGGTCAGGTTACAGAGCGCATTGTAGAAGAGCGCATTGATCTCCACCGCCTTGCCCCGCCGCGGGGTGACCACCCAGCCGTCCACCTTCGCGTCCATCCAGGTGAGCTGGTAGCCCTCGGCGCCCTGGCGCAAGAGGCCGTCTTGCGGATCGACGCCAATGCCGAAACGCGTGCCTTTCAAATGGCAATCAATGCTACCGACCAGGGCCGGCAAGAGATCCCGGAGCAGCGCCTCGTCGCCGGTGATGCGCAGATACCGGTCGATAGCGTGGAAGAACCAGAGCGTCGCGTCGGCCGTGTGATAGAGCCCCTGCGATTCTCCCTCGGGAAACAGATTGGGGATCAATCCGTCGCGCAGGTGCGCGGCAAAGGTCCTGAGGATGTGGCCTGCCTGTTGGTGGCGGCCGGTCCGCAGGCAGAGGCCCTCCAGGCTGATCATGGTGTCGCGGCCCCAATCGGTAAACCAATGATAGCCGGCAATGACGGTGGCGCCGCCGGTCGCTTTACCGATAACGAAGGCGTCGGCGGCCAGCGCCAGCTCGGCAGGGAGGCCTTGGCGCGCGCCCACCAGCCGCGCCCGCCGATCCAGCTCTTCCTGCCAGGCCGTCTCGGGGATCGGTTCGGGCGCGGCCGAGATGGCCAGCGTCAGCTCTTCGCCCGCGGCCAGATCCGCTAGCAGCTCGCAGGGCGTGACCAGCGGGCCTTCGCAGTCATATCCGCGCTCCTCTTCGATGGCATACCGCACCGTGCGCGTCACCGGACCAATGGGGCGCCAAAAACCAGCCGAGGCGGTCAGCCGCGCCTGCTCCACCGTGCAACGTGGTTCTTCGATGAGGGGCAAGTAAGGCCGCGCCGGCTGCGCCACCATTGCTTCGTGCGGCCGGATCTGAAAGCCGGGCCGGATACGCAAAGTCATTGGAGTCAATGCCTTCCAGCGGACCAATGCCAGGTTGCGCCCGTGCGGCAGGACCAGGCGCTTTTCCAGCGCGGCATGGCGCCAGACCGGCAGCCCTTGCTCGAGGCGGAACTCGAGCAGCTCTCCCGCGCCATCGGAAAGCTCGCTGACGAGCAGGACGCGCCCCTGCGGCGGCGGCAGCGCGGCGACGAGCCAGCCATGGAACCGGCGGGTGAGCGCGCCGCCGATGGTGCCGGAGGCATATCCGCCCAATCCATTGGCGACCAGCCATTCCAGCTCCAGCAGCCGCGCCGGGTCGTCGCCCTTGCGATAACAAACCCGGCTGGTCATCAATAGGGACGCCGCCGCAGGAGGTAATCGAGCCCGCCCGCGCGAAACCAGCGAAAGCCGTAGGGCTCGAGGGAGATCCGGTGCACGCCGCCCTTCTTCTCGCTGTGGGCCTCCGAGAGCAGGTGAATGAGCTTGTCTTCCGGCGCCCGCAGCTTGACCTCGACGGGCTCGTCGGCGAGGTTGTGCAGGCAGATGACCGCGTTGTTCCGCCAGTCGTAGCGGACGGCCAGCACGCAGCGCTGCCCGGTGGGCAGCACGGTGAAGTCGCCCCAGCCGATCTCCGGGCATTCCTTGCGCATGCGGATGATCCGCTCGGTCCAGTTGAGCAGCGACTCCGGGTCGCGGCGCTGGTCGGCGGCATTGATGTTCTCATAGCTCCAGGGGCCGTGGTCAATCACCGGTAAAATGGTCTTCTCCGCTTTGGAAAAGCCCGCCTGCGGCTCCCTCGACCATTGCATCGGCGTGCGGGCGCATTGCCGCTCGCGCAGCCGCAAGTCGTCGCCCATGCCCAGCTCGTCGCCATAGCGAAGGACCGGCGTGCCGGGCAGGGTGAACATCAGGCTCATCGCCATGCGCAGGCGCCGCCCGTCGCCCTTGAGCATGGGCGGCAGCCGGCGCCGGATGCCGCGATCGTAGAGCTGCATCGACTTCTCCGGCCCGAACTCGGCGAAGACGCGCTGCCGCTGCGCCTCGGTCAGCCGGCCCAGATCGAGCTCGTCGTTGTTGCGCAGGAAATGTCCCCATTGCGCCGCCTGCGGGCGCGTCCGGGTCTTCTCCATCGCCCTGGCCAGCGGCAGGGAGTCGGCGGCGGCCAGCGCATAGAAGAGGTGCTGGTTGACCTGGAAGTTGAACATCATCTGCATCCGCTCGCCCACCTCGCCAAAGTATTCGAGGTCGGTCCGCGGCGGCACGTTGGCCTCGGCGAGCAGGATGGCGTCGGGGCTGCGCCAGCTGAGGAAGGCGCGCAGATCGCGGAGCATGTCGTAGCTCTCGTGCGGGCGCACGCCCGCGCCCTTGCGGGAGATGACGAAAGGAACCGCGTCCATCCGGAAGCCGCTCACTCCCTGCTGCAGCCAGAAGCCGATGATCTTGCGGATCTCGGCCTGCACCTCGGGATTCTGGGTATTGAGGTCGGGCTGGAAATGATAGAAGCGGTGGAAATACCATTCGCCGGAAATGGAATCGCGCGTCCAGGTGGACTTCTGCACGCCCGGAAAGACCATTCCCTGGTTCCATTCGGCCGGCCGCTTGGGCGACCAGACGTACCAGTCGCGGTAGCGCGATTTCTTCGAGGAGCGCGCCTCCTTGAACCAGGGATGCTGGTCGCTGGTGTGGTTGACCACCAGGTCCACCATGACGCGGATTCCGCGCTGCTTCGCCGCGTTGCTGAAGGCGACGAAATCGCCCAGCGTGCCATAGCGCGGGTCGACGCTGTAATAGTCGGAGATGTCGTAGCCGTCGTCGCGATCGGGCGACGCATAGAAGGGCATCAGCCAGAGCGCGGTGATGCC
>JANXXR010000168.1 GCA_025350525.1 Deltaproteobacteria bacterium | reverse complement strand
TTCTTCGACTTCCTGCCGCTGTCGCTCGGTGAGATCCGCGGCTTCAAGACCCGCTTCCACCTCTACACGGTGCCCGGGCAGGTCTTCTACGATGCCTCTCGCAAGCTCATCCTCAAGGGCGTGGACGGCGTCGTCTTCGTGGCCGACTCGCAGGTGGAGCGCACCGAGGCCAACATCGAGTCGGTGGAGAACCTGCGCACCAACTTGCAGGAGCAGGGATACGATCTCGACAAGGTCCCCTACGTCATCCAGTACAACAAGCGCGACCTGCCCAACGCCGCGCCCATGGAAGAGCTGCAGGGCCTGCTCAATCCCAGGGGCGTGCCGCACTTCGAGGCGGTGGCGCCCAAGGGCGACGGCGTCTACGAGACGCTGAAGGCCATCGCGCGGCTGATTCTCACGGAGCTGAAGAAGGGCACGTGAGCAGGCTTCAGGCCTCAGGAAAGAGCCTGATCAGGCGGTGGCGGCGGCGCTGACTTGTTTGTCGAAGGCCGCGGCGCAGGCGTCGACGATCTGCTGGAGGTCGTAGGGCTTGCAGAGCAGCTCGACCACGTCGTTGGGGCCGATCAATTCCTCGAGCGCGCGCTTGTTGGTGGTGGTCACCACGAAGGCGCGGCCCTGCATCACCTTGGAGTTGCGCATCAGGCGCAGGAAGGTCCAGTTGGTGTCGTAGGGCGGCGCGACGTCGTAGACGATGACGTCCGGCTTGTGCTCCTCGACGAACTGGATCATGTCCAGCCGGCCGCGCTTCAGATCGTCGATGTGAGCGACCACGGCTTGCATCCCCGCCTGCTGGAGCGAGTCGCGCACCAACTCCAGCACTTCGGCGTTGGTGTTGAAGATGGCGATGATTCTGGATTTAGGGTCCAACGGCCCCTCCCCGTCCCGTACTTCAAGCTGCGCAGACTTCCGGTGCACGGCAACCCTCCCGGACGGTCAGTTGCGATCCGGGCGGGGAAGATCGAAGCGAAGCACGCAGCCGTCGGCGGCGGACAGCCGCGTCGAGAGCGCGCCGCCGTGGGCGCGGGCCGCGCGCCGGGCAAATTCCAGGGCCGGAAGGTCGGGCAGGCGATTGCCCGGCAGCTTGCGGCAGGAGGGCACCGAGATGGCCACCCGGGCGCGGTTGCGCTCGGCGGCGGCGCCGAAGCGGATGGTCGTCCCGCTCTTCGCCAGCGTCACGGCGGTGCGCAAGAGCCCGCGGATGGCGGGCCCCACGATGCGCGGATCCGCCTGCACCATCAGCGGCGCGGTGGACTTGGAGAGCAGCACCGTCAGCCGCTTGTGGTCCGCTCCCAGCTCGGCGGCGGCGTGGTGCGCGTCGGTCAGCACCGGGCCCAGCCGCAACCGCGAAAGCCGCAGCCCGCCCTCGTTGAGCAGGTCGTCGAGCAGCGAATCCTCCACCTGATCGCGCAGGTTTCTGAGGCTCGACTCGAGCACCCGCGCCGCCCGCCCCTCCACCAGCTCGCCGCGCTTGCGCAGCAGATCCATCGAGAGCCGCGCCGCGGTCACCGCGTTGCGCAGGTCGTGGGCGAGCCGGGCGGTCCGCTGCGCTTCGCGCCGCCGCTTCTCGCGCTCCTTGAGCAGCGCCCCGCGCACCAGGACTTCGACCGCGGCGTGGGCGAGCGCGCCTCCGAGGAGCCGCTGCCCGGCCGAGTTCAGCTCGGGACAGCTCTCCAGCACGGCGTCGAAGAGGAAGTCGCCGAGTAGGCTGCTCTGCATCGCCGCCCGGCGAGGCTCGGCGATGAGGGAAGAGGCTCCGCCTGGCAATGCCTGGAAGCGCCGCTCGAGGGCGCGGTCGGTGGCCTCGAGCAGCTCCGGCAGCACCTGCGCGGTGGCGGCGTCGAGGGCAAACCCGGCTTCGGCGGCGGCCTTGAGCTGCCGCTCCCACCGGCCCACGAGCTCTGTCTTCTGCTGGGCAAGCACTTCGCGCACGCGATCCATCGGAATGCTCCCCGCCACCGTGATCCGCTGCAACTTGGCCGTCCGCACCATCTCGCCCACGCACGCTGCGCAGTGGTAGGGCCGCGCGAAGACGACCCGCCGCGTGGCCCGCTCGTCCTGCAACCAGAGGAACGAGCAGCAGCCGCGCACCTTGGTCACACCGATGACTTCCACCGCCCGCCTCCGATGAATTCGGCTGCTTAGCGCGGCTTGCGATCAAACAGAATCGCAATGTATCTCGGAGCGTGGAAACGAACAGTGGTCTCTCTAGAGGCAGAGCGCGTCGTAGTCCACTACGATGGTCGCGCAGCATCAAAATGAACTCCACGGGCAGCGGAAACGAAGACCTTTCGCGCGATGCGGCTCACCCGGACATCCGTCAAATGGAGTACCGTCGCCGCATGGAGGAGAGGCTGCGCGAGCTGCTCGAGCCCGCCTTCCGCGAGGTGCCGGCGGGCGAGGCCAACCAGGCCATCGCGCGGGCGCGGCGGGAAGCGGCCGGCAGCGACCCCGAAGACGAGGAAGCGCCGGCGCTCCGCGCCTACGAGCTGGTGCTGACCAGCTGGGAGACTTTCGTGGGCGCGCAGCTTCCCAAGCTCGTCTACCATCTCGAGTCGGTGGGCGCGCCGCTGCCCCACGGCAGGGGCGTCCTGATCGCGGCCTTCGCGGGCGACCGGCTCTATTTCCTCGCCGCCGAGGCGCTGATCGGCAGGGTCTGCAAGCTCTTGGGCGCGACGCCGGAAGAGCTGGTCGAGCGCTACGGCACCGGCGAGCTGAGGACGGCCGTCCGGCCGCCGCCGCTGCTCCTTCCGGGGCCGCCGGAAGATTAAAGGCTGGGGCGACGCAAAGATGCGTTTTGATCCGGCTATCCGGTCGGGTATGCTGCTTGATCCGATGCGCAGAACCCTCATCTCCATTGCCGCGGCGCTGTCCGCGCTCGCCTCCACGCCGGCGCTGGTTGCCCGCGAGCCGTTTGCCAAGGCGCACGTCTCGATGATGGCGCGCGCGCAGCTCGGCGGTCGCGAAGCGCGCCTCTCGGAGATCGACGTCTTCGCCGAAGGCACGCGGCTGCGCGCCCGGCTCCGCGGCGAGGACCGGGCGGGAGAATTCTGGGTGGACGGGCTCGCCTCGCCGGTGCTCCGCCTGGTGGACGGCCAGCTCTCGCCGCCGCGCCGCCAGACGCTGGAGCAGGGAGTGCTGCTGGCTTTCGCCGCCTCGCCGTCGCTGGCCAGCGCCAACACCGACCGCATCGCGGGACATCCCTGCAAGATCGTCTCGGAAGAGCTGGCCGGGGGCGCCACCCTCACCCGCTGCCTCTGGCGCGGGCTGCCCCTCTCGGTCGAGCTGCACGCCGGCAACTTCACCTTCAACGCCGCCGCCACCATGGTGGACGAGGGCGCGGTCACCGTCGCCGACCTCCAGCCTCCCCCCGGCGCCCCCGCCGCTCCGGCTTCCCTCAGCGCCGGCCGCTAGGCTAGAGGGCCGCTTCAAAGAATTCGGGCCCCGGCGCCGCGGCAAATGCCGGGAGCGCCAGAGCCCGATGCGTTTCGCCTCTTCCTACAGCCCGCCCTTGAGCTCTTTGGCCGGCTTGAAGCCGACGGTCTTCGACGCCTTGATCTTGATCTCGGCGCCGGTCTGCGGATTGCGGCCCTTGCGCGCCTTGCGCTGCCGCACCGTCCAGGTGCCGAAGCCGGGGTAGAAGAAGCGCCCCTCCTTCTTGATGGTCTTGCCGATGGTCGCGAAGAGCGCGTCCACCATCTCGCCAGCGGCCTTCTTGGTCATGCCCTTCTCGGCAACGGTCTCGATCAGATCTGCCTTCGTCATGGTGTCCCCTTTTCGCGGTCCCACCCGGCAACTCCTCCGGGCCGCTCCTGGCGCAGGCCAGAGCTTTCGGAACGCGGACGGACCGCTACCAGAGCGGATCCGCGCTGTCAACCGCGATCCACCAGCGCTGGGGGGATCGGGAGGGCGAACCCACCGTTTGTAGTGGATCCCGGCAGATCGGCCGGACAGGTTGCCGTCCCGGTGCTCAAGTCATACTAAAGTCTTGCAGGTCCCTCACCGGAAGGCACACGTGCTTCGCAGGACGATCGCGGTTGCCTTCCTCGCCCTCTGCAGCGCCTGCGAGATCGGCAACTCGTGGGCCGACGCCGAACATCGCGAAGTCGCGCCGCTGGTGCTGCTGGTGCGCCAGCCGCCGGTGGAGGCGATGGCCGCGGGGCTGCTGCAGCCGCTGCTCGCCCCTCCGCAGGCGCCCAGCGATGGGTCCGACGCGCGGCCCTTCGCTTCGCTGCGCGCCGCGCTCTCGCTGGCGCCGCCCGGCGCCTTGCTGCGGGTCGAGGAAGGCATCTGGCGTGAGCAGCTGACCATCACCCGCGCGGTGGTGCTGATGGGCCGCGGCGCCGGCCGTACCCGCATCGTGCCGCCCGAGGGAAGGCGCCTCGCCATCGACGTGCAGGGCACCGATCACGTGCAGATCTACGGAATCTCCGTCGAAGGCGCCGCCGTGGGCGTGCAGTTTCGCGGGGGCGCCGGACACCGGCTGGAGAACGTGGACCTGCACGACTTCAGCGAGGCGGCGGTGGTGGGGCGGGGGGCGGAGATCTCCATCACCTCGAGCACGGTGCGGGGCGTGGCGGGCGGCAGGACCGGGCACGGGTTCGACGTCGAAGGCGGCGCCCTGGAGGCGCGGCGGGTCTCCTTCACCGACGCGGGCCGCCGGGCCATCGTGGTCTCGGGCGCGGTGGCGCGGCTCGACGACCTCGAGGTCCACGGGTCGGCCATGGGGGCGGTGCAGGCGCTCGACAAGGCCGATGTCCACGTGTTGCGCGGCGAGTTCGAAGGGCAGGGCGGCGCGTCCCTCTACGCGGGAGCCGCGCGGCTCTCGGTGGAGGACGCGCACCTGCGCCACAGCGAATACGGCATCATCGGCGCCCGCGGCGCGGAGCTGTCGGTGATCGGCGACGAGATCACCGACTACCGCGTCGCCGGCGTGGCGCTGGTCCAGGCCCACGGCACCATACAGCGCACGGTGATCGCGCGCGGGGGCACCGAGGCCGCCATCTCCATCACCATGGCCGACGGCAAGACGCCCGTCCTCCTCGTCGACAACCGCATCCAGAATCCCGGCACCATGGGCGTCCACGTCACCGGCTCCTCGGTGATCGCCCGGGGCAACACCATCACCGGCGCCTGGCCCGACCGCGAGAAGGACATGGGCGACGCCTTCTTCGCCATCGAATCGAACCTGGTGCTGGAGGAGAATGTCATGCGCGGCAACAGCGGCAGCGGCGTCGTCTCCCTGCGCAGCACCGTCCGGATGGCCGGAAACGGCTTCATCAACAACGGGCGCGCGGGCCTGCTCCTGCTCGATCGGTCGAAGGGCACCGCCACCGCCAACCTCTTCCAGCGCAACGCCTCCGCCGCCGTCGAAGTCGGGGAGCGGGCGCGCGCGACCCTGGCGCGCAACCGGTTCGAGGGCAACCCGCGGTTCGACATCGACACCGGCTGCGGCAAGGGCCTCTCCGGCACCGCCGAGGTCCTCGCCGGCAACACTTTTGCGACGCCCGTGCGCCGCCGCCAGTGCGTCGAGTAACCGCGCCGAGTTCGGCCGTGGCGGCCTGCAAGGGGGCGTGCTAGCTTCCAAAAATTCATGGCCGCCGTCTCGCCACAGCCGCCCGCCGAGAGGCGAAGGCGTCGCAGGCCTCGCGTCAACCTGCGCAAGCTCATGTTCGTGCTGCCCAACCTCTTCACGGTGAGCAGCATCTTCTGCGGCGTCTACTCCATCACCTTGAGCGCCGGCGAGCCCACCGGCGACAACTTCTACCGGGCCGCGGTGACCCCTCGTAAAAAAGCACAGGGAGGCTCAGCTTGTCCGCCCAATGAATGGCGTAAGC
>JANXXR010000163.1 GCA_025350525.1 Deltaproteobacteria bacterium | reverse complement strand
CGCTCGTTGAGGACGAGGTCGGCCTTCCCCACCGGGGCCGCCTTCATGTCCCAGACGCGGAGCGTCTTGTCGTAGCTGGACGAGTACAGCCAGCGGCCATCCTTGCTCGACCGCAGCCGGCTGACGCAGTTGGAGTGTACGCGCCCCGCGAATCGCGTCACCCGCTGAAGTGCAAACGCTTCCAGCCCGCTGATCTCTGATCAGCGGGCTTTGCTCTTGTTCGGCGCTTGGTCAGCCCGCCTTTGCCGGCTCTGCTCGCTGGCGATTGTGCAGCCAGCGGTCAGGCAGCCAGTCCATCAGTTGCTCCGCTGTCGGCTCGTCGCCCAGCGCGAACAGCCCCGGCAGCGCCTCGCGCAGGTAGCCGAACGGGTCCATCCCCAGGTGCCGGCAAGTCGCCGTGATCGTGTACAGGATCGCCGCCGTCTTCCCGCCCGCCTCGCTGCCGATCACGCCCCAGTTCACCCTGCCCAGCGCCACGGCCCTCAGCGTCCGCTCCGCCAGGTTGTTGTCGATGGCCAGGTATCCCTCTTCCAGGTAGCGGCCCAGCGCTGCCCAGTTGTTCCGCGCGTAGCCGATGGCCTGCCCCAGCGGCGACTTCGGCAGCGCTGAGAGGCGTTCCTTCTCCAGCCACTTCGCCAACTCGTCCAGCACGGGCTTCGCCTTCGCCTGCCGCGCCTCACGCCGTTGCTCTTCCCTCGCGCGGCGCTTCTCGGCGGTTCCCGGCTCGTCGGAAGGAGGCAGCAAGGGCGGCAGGCCGCGCTCGACGGCATACAGCCTGCGGATCAGCGCCAGCGCCTCCTCCGCCTTGGCGTCGCCTGCCTCCGCTGCCGCCACGAACTTGCGCCGGGCATGCGCCCAGCAGCAGCAGTGCTTCACCAGGCCGTCGCGGTACAGCCCCTCGTACTGCGCCAGCGCGTCCGCCTGGAGGTATCCAGCGTAGCCCGAGAGGAAGCGTTCCGGCCCAAGCGCGGTATGGTCCGTGGTGAAGTCGAAGACGACATGGGGGAAGTCCGCGTCGCCGATGCACGCCCACAGGTGCGCCTTCTTCGCCTTGCCCGCGCCCTCCACCCTGAGCTTCACGCTCGTGTCGTCGCCGTGGATCACGCGCGAACGCAGCAGGCGCTTGTGCATCAGGGCGACCAGCGGCGAGAGCAGCGCGGCGGCCTGCGCCATCCAGCCGCCCAGCGTCGAGCAGGCGATGGAGACGCCCGAACGGGCCAGTTGCCCTGCCAGCCGGTGCAGCGGCACATGGTCGGCGAACTTGGCGGTGACGGCGTGAGCCAGCAGGCCAGGGCCGCACAGCCCCTTGGCGATGGGACCGACCTGGGCCGGTCCCGCTGTCTCGATCCGCTGCTCGGCGGGAACGGAGTCCGGGTCGCACCGCTTGCAGGCGTAGGTCTTCCTGGTGGTCCGAAGGACGAAGCACCTGGCCGGCTCCAGGTCGAGCTGCTCGGTGGACTGCTCGCCGATGCAGGCGCGGGGAGCGCCGCAGCAGGGGCACAGCTTCTCGGCCTCCGTGAGGTCATGCACGATGTCGCGGCGCGGGAGATGCGCCGGGAGCGGCGAGCGGCCATGCTCGTCGCGCTTCTTGGCCGGCTCGCCTTCGTCGTCCTTCGGCTCGCGCCGCCGGGGCTTGCGCTCCGAGCGCCTGCCGAAGCGATGCTTGAGGGCCGCATCGAGGCGCGAACGCAGCTCGGCGTTCTCGGCGCGCAGGCGGGCGCACTCGGCAAGGAGCTGGCGCACCAGGGCGTGGAGCGTCGGCACGTCGTCGGGCAAGGGGGCGTCGGGAGGAAGGGATGCGGCGTCCATGCCGTATCGAACACCGGGTCAGCCTGCGGGTGGCGCGATTTCCTGCGCCGGCGCGGAGAATCGCTTGAAGCGCTTGACGCGCGAGAGGTCGATGCCGTCCAGCACCATCTGGAAGGCCCCGGCGGACGGCTCCACCGCGCCGGAGTCGTCCTTGGCCTCGGGGAAGTGGTAGCTCCCGGCCTCTAGTCGGGTGTACCACAGGCAGAGCCCGTGGCCGCCCCGGTACAGCACCTTCAGCCTGTCAGCGGAGCGATTCCTGAAGATGAACAGGTGGCCCGACATCGGGTCGGCCTTCAAGCGGGACTTGACGAGGCAGAACAAGCCGTCGAGCCCCAGGCGCATGTCGGTCGGCGTCGGGCAATACCACAGCTTGACGGCGGAAGGGACGGTCAGCACGGCCCGCCTCCAGACAGGGCCTCGACGAGGGAGCGGACGAAGGCGAGGTCGCAGCCCGGCGAGAGTCGCAGCATCGCGCCGTTGGGGAGGACGATCTCGACGGGAGCGGACGGGGCGAGGCGGATGGGCAGGAACTCGGGCGGATCGCTGGCCGGCTCGGCGCTGGCGGCGAAGCGGCGCTTCCACGGGTAGAAGGACTGCGGGGCGACGTTCTCGGCGCGGCAGAAGTCCTGGACGGCCAAGCCGGACTGGTCGAAGCGGACGAGGCGCTGCTCCCACTCCTGGCGGTTGGCCTCGCGGCTCTTGCGGGGCTTCTGGGGGATCTCGGCGGTGTCGGACATGGTCGTGGCTCCAAGGTTCGGGCGACGCCAACCAAGGTAAACCACCTGTCAATGACGTGATCGGCGGGGCGGGTACCCAGAGAACTTCGTGACCAAGGGCTGACGGTGCCGGAAATCGCCAACGCCCTCGACACCAGTGAGCGGACCATCTGGCGGTATCTGAACGCCGTCACCGCCACGGCATGAGGTAGCAGCAATGACCAGGGAAGAAATCCTCGCCATCATGCGGGCCGGTATCGGGGCGACGTATGTTCGGGTCAGCGACGACCGCCAGGAGACGCAGCGGCAGCGGGACATCCTCGACCGCTGGCTGACGCCGTT
>JANXXR010000159.1 GCA_025350525.1 Deltaproteobacteria bacterium | reverse complement strand
CGCCAACATCGTGCAGGTGCTGGAGCTCGGCAAGCACGACGAGAACCTCTACATCGCCATGGAGTACATCTCCGGCCGCGACCTGCGCCAGCTGATCGAGCGCTTCCGCAAGCAGAAGCAGTCGATGCCGATCCCGCAGGCCTGCCTGATAGTCGCCGAGGTCTGCGAAGCGCTCGACTACGCGCACCGCAAGCGCGACGCCTCGGGCCGCCCGCTCGGGATCGTCCACCGCGACGTCTCTCCGCAGAACGTGCTGGTCAGCTTCGAGGGCGAGACCAAGCTCATCGACTTCGGCATCGCCAAGGCCGAGAGCCGCCTGCAGAAGACCCAGGCCGGCATCCTCAAGGGCAAGTTCAGCTACATGTCGCCGGAGCAGGTGAAGGGCCTGCCCATCGACAACCGATCCGACATCTTCGCCGCCGGAACCCTCCTCTGGGAGCTCGTCTGCGGCGAGAAGCTCTTCACCGGCGACTCCGACTTCGCCATCCTGGACAAGGTGCGCCAGGGCCTGGTGCCGGCGCCCCGCAGCGTCACCCGCGCCTGCCCCGAAGGGCTCGAGAAGGTCATCCTCAAGGCGCTCGCCACCGAGCCGACCCAGCGCTACCAGACCGCCAGCGAGCTGCACGACGACCTGATGCGCTTCGCCCGGGTGGGCGACG
Source organism: Deltaproteobacteria bacterium (assembly GCA_025350525.1). GTDB lineage: Bacteria > Myxococcota > Myxococcia > Myxococcales > 40CM-4-68-19 > 40CM-4-68-19. The sequence continues at coordinate 2,885 of JANXXR010000159.1, read as the reverse complement.
TGGTCTACGGCTCGCGGCTTCTGGCCGAGTGGATGCGCGAGGAGTTCGCGCAGGACTGGGAGAAGGAGCAGGCGCGGCTGCGCGGCTGGCTCGAGATCGGCGAGGAGAAGAGCGAGGTCACGCCGCCCGAGGCCCACCGCCGCAGGGAGGCGCCGCGGTTCGTGCCCAAAGACGTGGGCATCACGCCGATGGACGCCTTCCCCGGCCCGGCGCTGCTCAACGCCATCGAGGCGTCGTCGAGCGAGCCCACGCAGCAGTTCCGCATCGCGCCGGACGCCGACACGCTGGCCTCGCCGCCGACGCCGCCCAAGGGAGTGACTCCCGTTCAGCGCCCGCCCACCTCCGACTCGCACGAGCTGCCGACCATGAAGATGGACGGCGACGCGCTGGCCGAGGCCGAGCTGGAGTTTGCCCGCCGGCCTGCGCTTCGCGCCACCGCGCTCGCCTCCCACAGCCTTCGCGCGCCGCCGCCGATGCACTTCGATCTCTCGGAGGAGCGCACCGGCGCCCGGCGCAAGCTGCGGAGCACGCCGCTGGTCCGGCCGGTCAGGGCGCAGGAACGCCCGGCGCCGAAGTCGAACCGCCGCCTCCTTCTCTACCTCGCCGCTCCCCTGGTGCTGGCCGCCCTGGCTGCGCTCTGGTTCGTCGCCTCGCAGGAGGCGGAGGTGCGGCCCGGGAAGATCGCGGTCACCTCCGCGCCGTCGGTGGGCGCGGATCTGCTCATCGACGGGAAGCTCGCGGGCCAGCTGCCGCTGGTCCACACCCTCGCTGCCGGCCGACACCAGGTCGAGGTCCGCGCCGAAGGCTACAAGCCGTTCACGGAGCAGGTCACCGTGCCGGCGGGAGGGGCGCCGGTGCAGGTCGAAGCGCAGCTCCTCGCCGAGGGGCCGATGCAGGTGGAGGGCGTCATGCTGACGCAGCCCAGGCCCGAGCCGGGAAAGACCGACGCATCGGCTGCGCCGGCCGAGCCGCCGCGGAAGAAGAAGCGCGGGTGGCAGAAGAAGAGCTTCGCCGTGGCGCGCAGCGCGCCGATCCCTGAGCCGGAGGCCGCCGCGCCACAGGCGCGCCTCCGCATCGTCACCGAACCGCCGGGCGCGGAAGTGCGCGTCGACGAGGGGCCGCGGGTCATCCAGGCCGCGCCGGTGGCCCCGGCGGCGGTCGGCTACCTGACCGCCGCCACCAAGCCCGCCTCGCGCCTGACCATCGACGGCCGCGACACCGGCCGCTGGACGCCGGTTCCGCCGGCCAACCCCATCGCGCTGCCGGCCGGCGCCCACACCTTGCTCTTCGAGACGGCCGACGGCCGCAAGCTGGAAGAGCAGCTGGAGATCGAGCCCGGCAAGACTTCCCGGGTCATCCGATCCCTCCCCTAGCCTCGCGGAAAAAAATTAATTTTTTTTATTGGGGGGGCCGCTACCGGGGAGGCGCCGGGCGGACGTGCAGGTCGTTGTTGCCCTTGACGAACCCGTTTTCCGCGAAGAACGCCAGCCGGTCGTCGCCGGCGGGCGGCAGGTAGATCTCCACCCGCTTGCACGCCAGCGCCTCGCTTCGCCGCAGCGCCTGGTTGAGCAGGTCGAGCCCGATGCCCTTGTGGCGGTGCTCGGGCGAGACCAGGAAGAGATCGATGCAGGCCACCCGCCCGCCCAGCCGCAGCTGCGGCCGGTGCGACATGGTGATCATCCCGAACAGCTTCGAGAACGCGGCCGCGTCGTGGGCGACGAAGCTCTCCATCTCCGGGTGCTGCACCACCCAGGAGATGGCGAGCTCCTGGTCCCCGGCGGGCACCACCCAGCCGTCCGAGGCCAGAAGCTTGAAGGCGGCGTCGCGATCGCCGCGCTTGAGCGGACGGATCCGATAGTCCTTCCCGCGCAACGGCGGCGGCTGGGTGTTCACTTTGGCGAGGCTACTTGTGGGCGACCTTCGACGCCAGCTCCGCGTCGATCACCTGCTTGAAGGAGTCGAAGGGCATCGCTCCCACCAGCTTCTTGCCGTTGATGAAGAAGGTGGGCGTGCCGCCCGCGCCCACCGCGCTGCCGGCGCTCATGTCCGACTGGATGACCGACTGCGCGGCGTGCGACTCGACCGACGACTTCCACTTGCCCAGGTCGAGCCCGATCTCCTTCGCCGTCTGCTCGTAGAGCGCGGGCGAAAGCTCTGCCTGCTTCTCGAAGAGCTTGTCGTGCATGGCCCAGAACTTGTCGTTGCCCTGCTCGTAGGCGGCCATGGCGGCCTCGGCGGCGGGCATGGCGTTGGGGTGGAAACTGAGCGGCTGGTTCTTCCAGGCGATGCGGACCTTGCCCTTGTACTCGTCCATCACCTGCTTGAGCGTCGGCTCGACGCGGCTGCAGAAAGGGCACTGGAAGTCGGAGAACATGACGATGGTGATCGGCGCGCTCTTCGGCCCGCGCACCGGCGCGTTGCCGACGGCGACGTCGAACTTCTGGTCGGCCGCAGGCGCCGCTGCCGCCGCGGGAGCCGAGCCGGCCGACTTCACGTTCTCGGCCACCAGCGTCTCGTAGAGCTTCTCGTGCTTGACGCCCTTCTTCAGCTGCTCGTCGGCCTTCTTGATCTGCTCATCGATGACGGTCTTGAAGCTCTCGAACGGCATCGCGCCCGAGATGAACCGCCCGTTGACGAAGAACGACGGCGTGCCGTCGGCGCCGACCGACTGGCCGTAGCTCGCGTCCTTCTGGATCTGCGCCGCGACTTCGGGCGACTCCTTGTCCTTCTTCCAGCGGGCCACATCGACGCCGATCTGCTTCGCCCAATCCTCGTACTTCGCGTCGGAGAGGTCCTGCTGGTGCGCGAACATGAGGTCGTGCATCTGCCAGAACTTGCCCTGCCTGGCGGCGGCCATGGCGGCCTTGGCGGCGGGCAGCGCGTTG
>JANXXR010000124.1 GCA_025350525.1 Deltaproteobacteria bacterium | reverse complement strand
TATGGCGGCGCCGCTATTACGGTGGGACCCATCCCTCCAGTGCGCGGCCTGGAGCCCGTGGCAGGCCTGCACCAGAAACCCCAGCGCGGTGCGCAGGTCGAGCGGCGACGCCATCCGCTCCTTGAGGCTCTGCCCGGTGAGCAGCTCCATGCTGATGTAGCGGTAGCCCTGGTGCATCCCGATGTCGTAGAGCCGGATGATGTTGGGATGGATGAGCTGCCGCGACAGCTTCAGCTCCTGCTTGAAGCGCGCCACCAGCACTTCCGAAGTGTGCTGCACGTTGAAGACCTTGAGCGCGACCTGCTCCTCCAGCTCGAGGTCGTAGGCGCGGAACACCGCCGCCATTCCGCCCTTGCCGATCTGCTTTTCCAGGCGGTAGCGCGCGGCCACCGTGGCGCCGATGGCGAAGTGCTCGGCCGGCTCGTCGAGCACCTCCGCCTCGGTCAGGACCTCGCCGTCGAGCAGCTCCGGGTCGCTGCTGAGCATGGTCTTGTGCTCGACCTCGGGGAGCGCGGGCAGGTCGCCGAGATCGGGCAGGCCCTTCAGGTCGGGCAGGTCGGCGAAGCTCGTCCGCTTGTGCAGGTCGGCCTGCGCCAGCACCTGCCGCGCCGTCGACGCCGAGGGGCGGACCTCGGCGTCCAGCTCCTGCAGCCGGGCCCGCGCGCCGGCCTGCTGCGGGCGGACAGCGAGGATCTTCTGCAGCGCCTCGCGCGCGTTCTCGGGGTGGCCGTGCGCCTGGTAGAGCCGCGAGAGCAGCTCGAAGACCTCCACTTCCTCGTCGCTCTGCGGGCCCGACTTCACGAAGGCGGTGAGGAAGTGCTCGAGGTTGAAGTCGATGGAGTTCAGGTTGGTGGCGATGCGCACCGACTGCGACGCCGCCGTCCGGTAGCGGGCGTCGTCGCGGGGAACGCGGGAGAGGTTGTCGAGCGCCTTCCCGGTGTCGCCCAGCTCGAGGTAGCACTCGCCGGCCTCGAAGGGCAGGCCCGCGTCGGCGTAGAGCTGGGCCGCCTGCGCCGACTGCCCCAGCTGCACGGCGATGCGCGCGGCCTCGCCGAAGCGGCGCAGCTGCACGTAGGCCTCGAGCGCCAGCTGCGGCTTGCCCTGCTCCTCCATCTTCTGCGCCGCGAGCACCGAGACCGCCTGCCCGCCCACCGCCGTCGTCGATCGCGGCAGCATCGGCCCGGTCTCGAACTGGCCCGGCTTCACCGAGGAGAGCCGCGCCGCGCCCACCAGATCACCGGCGCGCTGCAGCAGCTCGACCGCGCGGCCCTGCTCGCCGAGCGCCATGAAGAGCTGGACGGCGAGCTGGTGATCGCCGGCCTTGCCGAGGAGGATTCCGGCCATGAGCGCGCGCTTCTTGCCCTGCGCGTCGAGCTGGCCCACCTGCGACGGCTGCACGCCCAGGGATTCGAGCAGCACCTGCGCGGCGTCGCGGGGCCGGCGCAGCGCGCCCAGCACCCGGGCCGCGTCCTCGACGGCGCCGGCCTCGCGGAAGATCTTGAGGGCCGCCTCGCCCTGCCCCGCCTTCTCCAGGGTGCGCGCGCGCTCCAGGGCTTTCTTGGCGTCCACGCTAGTCCTCCGGCAGCGCCTCGGCGAGGCGCTTGAGCGAGTCGGGCTGGTTGGCGAACTTGAGCGCCTCGTCCACGGTGAGCTCGCCGCCCTTCACCAGCCGGTAGAGACAGGCGTCCACGCTCTGCATGCCGGAGCCGTCGTTGCTGGCGGAGTCGAGGTAGCCGTCGATCTGGAAGACCTTGTTCTCGCGGATGAGGTTGGAGACGGCGTAGCTCTGCAGCAGCACCTCGAGGACGGCCACCCGCCCCTCGCCGCTGGCGTGCCTGGCCAGGTGCTGGGCGATGATGCCGCGCAGCAGCACCGAGAGCGTGCTGCGCACCTGGTCGCGGCTCTCTTCGGGGATGACGTCGATGATGCGGTCGATGGCCTTGGTGGCGGAGTTGGAGTGCAGCGTGCCGATCACCAGCACGCCCGTCTCCGCCGCCGAGATGGCGAGGCCGATGGTCTCGAGGTCGCGCATCTCGCCGACCACCAGGACGTCGGGGCTCTCGCGCAGGGCCGAGCGCAGGGCGCTGGCGAACGACTCGGCGTGCTTGCCCACCTGCCGCTGGGTGATCACGCCCTTGATCGGGACGTGGAGGAACTCGATGGGATCCTCGATGCTGATGACGTGCCGCTCGCTGGTCTTGTTGATCTCATCCACCATCGCCGAGAGCGTGGTGGTCTTGCCCGAGCCGGTGGGGCCGGTCACCAGCACCAGGCCGTTGTTGAGCTGGGTGAGCCGCTTCACCGAGGAGGGCAGGTGCAGCTCCTCCATGGTGGGCAGCTTGTTGGGGATGACGCGGAAGACGGCGCCCAGCCCCTGCGACTGCCTGAAGACGTTGGCGCGGAAGCGCGCGACGCCCTCGATGGCGTAGACGAAGTCCACCTCCTGGTGCTGCTCGAACTCGGCGTGCTGCTGGGGCGTCATCAGCTCGACCAGGAAGCGGCTGGTCTCGACGTCCGAGAGCTGGCGGAAGGGCAGCGGCATCAACTCGCCCTCGTGGCGGATGATGGGCACGTTGCCGGCGTGGAAGTGCAGGTCGCTCGCTCCCTGCTGCGCGACCAGGCGGAGGAAGGAGTCGATGCGCGGCATGGCTAGGGCTTCCTCGGGAGAGCAGGCTTCGGGCCAGGAGCGGCAGGCTTCGGGCCAGGAGAGGCAGGCTTCGGGCCAGGGGAGGCAGGCTTCAGGCCCCGGGCCTCAGGCTTCAGGCTGCCGTTGCCCGGGTCCGGCTGGGTCGCCCGCCGCGGAACACCGGCGGCCGTTGCGGCGGGCTTTTGCGAACCCGCCGGAACAGTCGAAGGGTCCTCAGGCTTCTTCTCAGCTGAGGCCTGAGGCCTGACGCCTGACGCCTGCGTCTCCCCTGCCAGCCTCACCGGCCGCACCGACTGCGTCTTCTTCTCCTCCTCCTCCACGAACGGCTCGAAGTCCTTCTTGCTCACCGCCTTCACGTAGG
>JANXXR010000112.1 GCA_025350525.1 Deltaproteobacteria bacterium | reverse complement strand
GCGCCCGGCCCGCCCCGCGATCTGCCGGAAGTCCCGCACGGTCAATTGCCCCAGCTTCTCGCCGTCGAACTTGAAGAGCTGGGTAAAGACCACGGTGCGGGACTTCCGGCAGATCGCGGGGCGGGCCGGGCGCAAGGGCTTCGACGAGCGCGGCTACGTGGTGGCGCAGGCGCCCGAGCACGTCATCGAGAACAAGAAGATCGAGGCCAAGGGAAAGAAGACTCCTAAGAAGAAGCCGCCGGAGAAGGGATATGTCCATTACGACAGCGCCTTCTTCGAGCGCCTGCAAGAGAGGCCGCCCGAGCCGCTGGAGAGCCGGTTCCAGGTCACCTATGGAATGGTTCTGCACCTGGTGCAGGCGGAGCAGCAGGCCGGCAAAGGCTTGCAGGGATATGCCCGGCTGGTCCAACTCATCCAAAAGAGCCACGGCCACGAGGGCAACCGGAGGCTGCACCTGCGCAGCGCCGCCGAGAAGGTCCGCACGCTGCGCAAGGCCGGGGTCATCGAGCTCTTGCGCGGCAACTCCTGGCGCAAGCCGATGTTGAAGCCCGGTGCGCATCTCCAGGATGACTTCTCCCTCAATCAAACCCTGGCACTCTGGCTCTACGACACGCTGCCCCGGCTGGAGCGGGGGTCGGAGTCCTACGCCCGCGACGTGCTGACGCTGGTCGAGAGCATCCTCGAGAATCCCCAGGCGGTGCTCTATGCGCAGCTCGACAAGGCCAAGGGAATTGCCATTGCGGAGATGAAGGCGCGGGGAATGGATTACAACGACCGCATGAACGAGCTCGACAAGGTCGAGTATCCCAAGCCGCTGCGGGAGTTCGTCTACCAGACCTTCAATGCCTTTGCCGACAAGCATCCCTGGGTCGGCGCCGAGAACATCCGGCCCAAGAGCATTGCCCGGGAGATGTTCGAGACCTATGCCAGCTTCAATGAATATATCCGCGACTATTCATTGCAGCGCTCGGAAGGGCAGCTCCTGCGCTACCTGACCGACGCCTACAAGACGCTGGTGCAGAGCGTGCCGGAGGAGGCGCGCGACGAGGAGCTGGAGGAGATCATCGAATACCTGCGCCTGATCGTGCGGGGCGTCGATTCCAGCCTGCTCGACGAGTGGGAGCGGATGATGGACCCCGCCAGCGCCAGAAGGCCGGCAGCGGTGGCCGAGCCCGCGCCGGCGCGGCCGGTGGACGAGCGGGAGCTGCTGCTGCGCGACCCGAAGCGCCGGGTGGCCCGCGTGCGCAGCGAGCTTCATCTGCTGCTCGCGGCGCTGGCGCGGAAGGACTGGGAGGAGGCCTCTGGTTCGCTGGGCTCCGCGGCGGAATGGCCGCCGGCGCTGCTGCAGAAGGAGCTCGAGCCGTACTTCGCGGCGCACGGCAAGATCGACCTCGCGCCCCGCGCGCGCCGGCCCGACCGCACGGTGCTCACCGAAGAAGCGCCAGGCGTGTTCCGCGCGCAGCAGCGCTTCGGTCCTCCGCCGGTGGCGCTGGGACAGCACGAAGCGCTCGCCGCCGATTCCGACGCCGCCGCGCAGGCCGAGGCGCGAGAAGAGGCAGAGGACGCCGACTGGACGCTGGAGTGCCGCGTAGACTTGAAGGGCACCGCGGGGTCGCCGCTCCTCGAGCTGATTCGCGTCGGGACCTAAGGCGCGGCGGGCCTGCGCCGTCTCAGGACCAGGAGCGCGAGCAGGGACAAGGCCGCCGGCAACTCTGCCCCGCCGCCAGAGGAGCAGCCGCCGCCGCTCAGCGCCAGCAGCGTTGGCGGCAGCACGGTCCAGCTATAGGAAGCGGGATTGGGATCGGCATTTCCCGAGGGGTCGATCGCGTCCACGGTAAAGACGTGCTTCCCCGCGCCGACTCCCGGATAGGTGGCGGGCGACGTGCAGGCGGCCGGCGCGCCGCCGTCGAGCGTGCACCGGAAGGTCGAGCCCGGCTTCGAGGAGATGAACCCGAACGTCGCGTCCGCCGCGTGCGTCTCCGCGTCGGGCCCGCTGACGATGCTGGTCTTGGGCGGCGAGGTGTCGCGCACCGTGCTGGTGGCGGAGCCGGTCACCGTGCGCTGCGTGAGGCTGACCAGGAAGGTCAGCGCCGCCTGGTTGATATAGGTGCCGTCGGCGGCGACGGTGGCGGTGATGGTCAAGGTCCCGCTTGCGCCCGCCTTGAGGTTGCCCAGGCTCCAGCTGACCGTCTGCCCGGAGACGACGGCGCCGGGCGAGGCGGAGACGAAGGTCAGGCCGGCGGGCAGCGTGTCCACCAGCACCGCATTGCCGGCAGCGCCCGGGCCGGGATTGGTGTAGGCGATGGTGAAGGTCAGCGAGGTGCCGCTGCTGAAGGCGGGCCCGGTCATGGTCAGCGAAGGATTGGGCTGCCCTTCGGAGGCGGTGCAGGTCGATTGATAGGTCGCGTCCAGATAGAGGCGCACGCCATTGATCGATGCATTGCCAGAGATGGTCCCGGCCACCGGATATCGGTGCCCGGCGAGATAGCTTACCTTGCCGTTGGTGGGGATGCCGTCGAGAAAGCCGGTCAGGTAGGCGAGGCGGCTGTCGGTGCCCACGGCGGCGGTGGCCTGCACCAGGTTGGCGCCGTTGCCCTTGAAAGCGCTGCCCGCGGCGAGGCCAATGGATTGGAGCATGCCGGTGACCGGCAGGAACGTTCCGTCGATCTGCGAATATGGGTTATCGGGAAACAGAAAGGTATTCGGATTCGGCAAACCCCCACCATCATCCTGGATACCGTTGGTGGTGAGAAGGTGGCCGCTGGCGGAATTCTCGAACGTATGCGCCGCCTCGCACTCGAATTGCGCAGCGGTTCCAGTGCCCGTTAGATATTGCCGAACGGCAGCCACCACCGCGTCCTCCGCTACCGCACCATTCGCAGGGTAATGCATCGCCGAGACGGCGCACAATGCCGGCGTCCCGTCGGCGTTGACCAGCGCGCCGGCCTTGATTGCCGTCGGAGTCAGGATATCGGGATATCCCGGATAGCTGGCCTGCGTCGCCGCCACCGCCGGCCAGGGCTGCCCCACCGAGTCGGGAATACCGGCGGCGTTCAGGTAGCTGAAGGCAATGAATTCGAATCCGTCGAGAAAGACCCCGATATGCGGCGAAGCCGTCAGCCGCCGGCGCACCTCCGCGCTGAAGCCCACCGTCATGTCGTGCACGGTGGTGTTCTGGCCGATCACGCTCGACTGCCACCCGCGGATGACGGGCAGCGCGGCGGCGCGGTCCACCGCGTCGATGACGAACGGTCCGCCCCGGTATCCGTGGCTCGGCACGGCGGCGCCGGTGCGGAAGTCGGTGCCGGCCGCGGTAAAGTCCACTCCGCCCAGCGCCTTCCCGGTGGCGACGGTCAGCGAGACGGGCACGCGGGCGCGCAGCAACGCATCCACCAGGCCAAAGGCGGTGAGCGTGCCCTGGTCCTGGTAGGTGGTGTCCATCGGGATCACCAGCGATCCGGCGGCAAAGCCCTGCGCCAGATCCTGCCGCGAGGTGGACCACGCCGAGCCGGCCTCCTCGCCGCAGGCGGCGGACAGCACCAGGGCCAGGGCCCACAGCTTCGAGGGCGTGTTCATGGATTCTCCGAGGGCGACTTCGCCGGGTTGGGAAGTGGCAAGGGCAGCTTCTCCCCCGCCGGCGCCTGCTGGCCCACCAGCCGGAACTCGACGCGGCGATTCTTTGCCCGCCCCGGCGCGGTGGCATTGGGCGCGATCGGCCGGTCGGGGCCATAGCCCTTGGCCTGCAGCCGCTCCGGCGCGACCCCTTTCTTGATCAGGTAATCCCGCACGGCCTCGGCGCGCCCCTGCGAGACCTCGCGATTGCGCTGCGCATTGCCGGTATTGTCGGTATGGCCTTCAATGAGGACGCCGGTCATCTCCGGGTGCGCCTCCATGACGCGCGCCACGTCGTTGAGCAGGCCGAACGAAACCGGCAGAACCCGCGTCTTGCCCGGGTCGAAGAAGACCTTGTGCTTGATCTCCAATTCATTGGCGGTAATGACGACCATCTCCTTGATCTTCACCGGGCAGCCCTGGTTGCTGGCGGGGCCGGGCTGGTCGGGACAGTTGTCGATCTTGTCGGGAACGCCATCGCCGTCGCGGTCGGGGCAGCCGCGCGTGGCCAGCGGCCCCGGCTCGAGCGGGCATTCGTCCTTGGCATTGGTAATGCCGTCGTGGTCGTCGTCGAGATCGGGGCATTGCTCGGGAGTGTGCTTCTGTCCCGGGTCGCAGGGGCCCAGCTCCTTGACGACCGGCGCGGGGCAGACCGGCGCGGGAGAAGGAGCGCAGACCGGCCCGGACAGAGCCGAGGTTGCGGTAGGCGCGTCGGGGCGCACCGCCAGGGCGGGAGTGTAAGCCGCGCCCAGCATGGCCCGGAAGGCCGGCGTGCCCGGGCTGTCGTGAAAGCCGGGGCCGCCAATGGCAAAGAGCTCGAGCCGCGGAAGCGCCCGATAGCGCACTCCGGCCAGGAGCTCGAGGCCGCCCGGAACCTTGGTGAACGGCTGCACGAAGCGCAGGCTGGTCTCGACGCGCAGCGCCTGGAGCAGGTCGGTGGTGAGCGCCAGGCCGCCGTCGAGCTGGCTGCCGATGCGCTGGCCGCCCGGGAGCCCGACGTTGGTGCGCAGCAGGGTGCCGACGTCGAGGCTGGCGAGCACGCTGCCGACGTTGCGGCTGACCATCACCCGCGGAACCAGCGATGGGCTGTCGTCGTGGCCGAAGGCCTGCCCGCTGGCGAGCGGAACTCCCAGGCCGAGCTGGACCGCGAGATCGAGCGGCGCGCCATCCGCGCTGCGCAACAGTCCGGCGCGCGCGCTGACGAAGGGCTCGTTGAAGGCGGCCTTGCCGGGTTGCTGCAGCCCGACCGAAGAGAGGTTGTCGCCCGTCTGGCTGGGCACCACGTTCAGCTGCCCGGCGACCTCGAGCCAGCGGGTCACCGCGTAGGCGCCGGTGAGGTTGAGCGTGAAGCGGTTGCGGATGGCGGCGCCCGCCGGAACTCCCTGCAGGCTGAGGAGCAGCGGATCGCGCTCGAACTGCAAGCCCGCGGAGAGGCGGTAGTTGCTCGCGGGCAAGGTCAACCCGCTGCCCAGTCCCAGCGAGCCAAGCCCGTCGGGGTCGAGGTTGAACCGCTCCAGCGAGAAGTCGGGCAGCGGCTGCAGCGGGGCGGCGCGACCCTGGCCGGCAGCGAGCAGCACGGCGATGACCGTCGAGCGGATGAATGACTGCACCGGAATCCTCCTGCTGCCATGGAGCATCGGCTTTCGCGCAACCGCAAGAAAATGGCCCTATGCTTGTGAGATGTTCTCTCCCTTGACCGCCCTTGCCTTGCTGGCCTCCATGCCCGACGCCGCCGCACTCGAAGCCCGGATCGCAGCCGTGCCGGGGGAGGTCTCGCTCGTCTATCGTCCTTTGAAGGGCAGCGCGGGGCTGGATCTCCGCGGCGGAGTCCTCTTCCACGCGGCGAGCACCATGAAGCTGGCGGTGCTGATCGAGCTCTTCCGGCGGTCGGACGCGGGCGCGATTTCGCTGGCCAGCCATTTCTGCTCGTCAATCAATTTCAATCGATTGTGGATCGATCGAACTATGCATTATCCCCGGCGGACGACTCGGACGCGGAGCTCTACGCGCGGATCGGCACGCGGGTTCCTATCCGCGAGCTGGCGGAGCGGATGATGACCCGGTCGAGCAATCTGGCCACCAATGCGCTCCTCGCGCTCCTGGGCGCCGGGCGCATCCAGGCGACGGCGCGGGCGCTGGGCGCCGGCACGATGGAAGTGCTCCGCGGCGTGGAGGACCAGAAGGCGTACGACCGCGGGCTGATCAACCGCACCAGCGCGCGGGACCTGGCGGCGCTGCTCGAGGCAGTGGAGACGGGGCGCGCGGCATCGCCGGCGAGCTGCGGCGCGATGCGGACGATTCTGCTGGCGCAGGAGTCGAACGGGGAGATCCCGGCGGGGCTGCCGGCAGGAACCAGGGTCGCGCACAAGACCGGGAGCATCAAGGCCACGCTGCACGACGCGGCCACCATCTATCCGGCCGCGGCGCCGCCGTACATTTTGGTGGTGCTGACCCGCGGCATCCCAGACGAGAAGGTGGCTCAGGCGCTCATCGCGGACCTGTCCAGAATAGTCTACGTAGCTCACGCAACGATCCGTGAGCGGGGGCAATGAAGCCCTGCCAAGCCACGCTGGCGTTTACCCTGCGGCGAGTCCGTCGCTCGCTTGCCTGCGCTCTGAAACAAGGGCCCTCCGCTGACGCGACAGGACTTGATCGGCCTCACACTTCTAGCGATTACGATGAGGCTCGCGGCCGGTGTGGCCGCGACTTCGATGCGCATGCCGCGATGGACTTGGAGACAAGACATGCTCGCAAAATCGGTTTTTCCGAACGCAGTCGGTGCGCTTGTCTTCGCGATCGTCGCTGCTTGCGGCCCAGCCGAGCCGGGTGCGGCCAGCGTTTCCTGGGCAAACCTCCTCGACCGCGCCGCTCCCTCCGCGGTCACGGCCACGCCGCGGTCGAAAGCCGTCAGCGTTCCCAAGGCGACCTGCGGGGCGGGCGATCGCGTCGAGACGGGCCTGCAAGGACAGACTACGCTGGCGGAACGGCAGAGCGGGGCCTCCCAAACGGCCTACAACTGCAACCTCGAGAAGGTCGGCCAGTACGAAGGGGATGGCACCAGCTGGCAGCTCACCTGGTTCGATCACTGCGCGTACTACGACCAGGCGAACAACAACTCGCCCGGGCCCACGCATCCCGGAGTCGTGGTGTTGGACGTTTCCGATCCGGCCAACCCCAAGGCGACCGACTACCTATCTGCCTCGGCGATGCTGGATCCTTGGGAGTCGCTCAAGGTCAACACGCAGCGCAAGCTGCTCGGCGCGACCAAGGGGCCGGGCCTCACCATCGGACCGGCCGGATTCGCCATCAATCCGGCGGACGACAGCTTCAGCTTCTACGACATCTCTTCCGACTGCGCGCATCCCAAGCTGCTGTCGGACGTCACGGTCCCGGGGACCATTGGACACACCGGCGATTTCGCCACGGATGGGCGCACCTATTATGGAACGACCACCGTCAAGACCGGCGTCACCGTGATGGACATCATCGATGCGAAGAACCCCAAGCTGCTTTTGAACGATCAGCAGTTCACCATCCACGACGTGTACTCGAACGCGGACGGCACCCGGCTGTACGGAGCGCTGGTTGCGCCGGCGAACGGCCTCATCATCCTCGACACCAGCGACATCCAGAATCGGGTCGCGAACCCCAAACTCCGCGAGGTCAGCCGGCTCACCTGGCTCGACGGCGCGGGAGCCCAGATACCGCTGCCGATCTCCATCAAGGGAAAGCCCTATATCCTTCACGCCGACGAGTCTTCGGGACGCGACAAGTCTTGCGCGCAAGGCCTCACCCCCTTTGGGATGGCGCGGCTCATCGACATCAGCGAC
>JANXXR010000108.1 GCA_025350525.1 Deltaproteobacteria bacterium | reverse complement strand
GCTGGCTGACCCCGTCCACCTCCTCCTCCCAGCGGCGCGACCAGCTGTCCCATTCGCGCGAGAGCTGGTTGGTCTCGAGCCCGCCGGGCGCGGGCTGGACGGCGCGGGAGGAGAGCTCGGAGTAGAGCCGCTCGACGTCCTCGAGGCAGGAGGTGGGCGAGGCCTGCTTTCCGGTGACGGCGCGGCGCCCGTAGAGGTCGCCGACCACCGAGCGGAGCAGCACGAAGAAGATGAAGCCGCAGAAGAGCCCGTACCCGAGGTACATCGCCACCCGGTACGGCCTCAGGGCTGGATCGCGCGGCACGCGCAGGGTCTAGCAGGCCGCTTCCGCACCCGCAACGGGCGCGGCTTCAGGGGACGGCGGCGGCGGCGCCCGGCTGGACCGCGTCGGGCAGCACCGCCTGGTAGCGGCCCTGCGAGTCGGTGGGCGCGCTGCCCAACAGCACGCTGTGGCCATCGGCGTCGAGGGCATAGAAGCTCACGGTCGCGTTGGCCACCGGCGGGTTGATCCTGGGGTCGCAGGCGGTGGCGTTGGCGATCGCGGGGCTCGCGGGCGCGCAGACGGTTCCGCCCACGGTGAGCGGCGGCGAGATGGCGATCTCGGGCAGCACCACCTGGAGGTTGCCGGCCGGCGCGGCGAGCTCGATCTGCACCACCTTGCGGGGCAGCCCGGTGCCCGCCGGCGGAATCACCTCGATGCGGTAGCGCCCGGGATCGGCGGTGAAGAACCAGAGGCCGGAGGTGTTGGTGGGGACGGTGTCGACGGTGCGCGCGGTGAGCAGGTGATCGGCGGCGCGGGTGGCGGTGACCTGGTAGTTGGCGCTCACGGCGCTGCCGTCGGCGCGGACGACGCGGCCGTAGGCGCGGACCTTGGTTGGGCAGGTGAGGTCGAGCCGCGCGCCGGCCGGAGGAAGGCTGATGACCGGCTGTTCGCCGGAGACGGCGGGACCGTCGAGCGAGGAGATGGGCGCGGCTTCGACCAGGTAGTCGCCGGCGCGCAGGGGCAGCGCATAGCTGCCGTCGGCGAGGCTGACGGTCGAGCGCGAGAGCGACCACCGCAGGTTGTCGCTGCGGGCGTAGACGCGGGCAAAGGCGAGCGGGGCGCCGCTGGCGTCGAGCACCTTGCCCTGCAGCGTGGCCACGGCGGTGAGTTCCACGTCGACGGCGGGCGTGGTCGGCGGCGGCAGGGGATCGTAGCTGGGCAAGGGAGAGAGCGCGGCGGCGGCGGATCCGCCGTCGATGTCCGCGGGCGGCGGACCGACCTGAAGGAAAAACGCGGTGGGGTTGGGCGGAAGGATGGTGTTGGGCGGCAGGTAGAGCAAGAAGCCGCCGTCGAGCTGCACCGTCGCGGGAGCGGAGAGGGCGTTGCCGGTGGCGTCCACCGCGGTCACGTCGGCGCCGGCCAGCACGCCGCCGTCGGCGGTGAGCGCCGCCTGGAAGGTTACCAGCGAGTTCACCCGCGGGAGGACCAGGTCGAGCTTGGGCGCCGCGGTCTGCAGCGGCGCCGCCGGACGGTAGGGTGGCAACAAGGGCGCGGCGGGGTTGACCAGCACGTCCCAGGCGCCCGGCGGCAGCCCCGCGTCGAAGGCTCCGCTGGCGTCGGTCCGCACTGAGACCTGCTGCACGCGGTCGGCGATCACCGGCGCATGGTCGGTGAAGGTGACGAGCGCGTTGGGCACCACCGAAGGCGCCGCCGCGGCGTCCTGCGCCTGCGTCACCGTGCCGGTGGCCGCGAAGGGCTGTGCCAGCGGGAAGTCGTGCACCACGCTCTTGTGCAGGTCGATGCCGGCGACCTGCGCCGCCGCCAGCGGCGAGTTGGTGGGGGGCCGGACCTCGGCCGCAACCAGCGTCAGCGCCGCCGAGTGCCCGCGGCATTCTCCCAGGAAGCAGACCGACGGACGATCGCACTGCGAAGTGTTGGAGCAGGGCGTGCTCTCCACCCGCGGCGCCCGCAGCGAGCAGGCGCCGAGCGTGACCAGCAGCGGCAGCGCGATGCGGATCGGCAGCGCCGCGCGCTTCACTGGCACACCTTGGCCACCGAGGGCGGCACCGCCGTGCAGGTGGGGCGCGCCGGGTCGGGGTTCACCTTGACGTTGATGACGAACCGGTGCTCCGCGGAGGGGTAGCCCGCCTTGATGGCGCGGTTGGGGCGCGTGCTCGAGATCTCGAAGGCCGCCGTCTCGGCCAGCACCACATCGACCACGTGGATGCCGTCGGTGAAAATGCCCAGCTGGTCGGCGTCGAACGGGAACGGCCCGGTGATGACGGTGCGCAGGGTGGTCCCGGTGCTGTCGAAGGTGCCGTCGAGCGGATCGCGGTGCAGGATGGCGGAGAGGCGCGGGACATTGGGGTCGTAGTCGACGAACCAGCGCGCCTCCAGCGAGACGGTGGGATCGTCCTCTTCGATCAGCGGAATGGCGAGGTCGAGCCTGCAGTGGCAGGGCGGCTTGGCCGACTGGTCGGAGGCCCCCCCGCGATAGAGCTCGATGATGGGCGGCAACAGATACTTGTCGATGCTCTCCAGCACGAAGCGCGGCGCCGGATAGGGCGCGACCGGAATGGCGTCGACGCTCTGGGGCACGAGGCAAGACTGGCTGGACAGCGCGCACACGAGCACGGCTGCCTTGATCGCAAGCTGCAGGCCAGCTCCCAATCCCTCTGGGATCAGGGTTTTACCGGGGTTCCACGGTCCCGGGGACCTGAGCCGCCGCGACATGCGTGTCACGCTCCTCCCTCTCCCAGCGGCTCGTCGGGGGGCAGGGTCTCGCCGCGCTTCTCGGCCTCCATCCGCTCCAGGTGGCGGAAGATGGTGCGCGGATCGACTCCGAGATCCTTGGCCGTCTTGGTGCGGTTGCCGCCGTTCCGCTCGAGGACCTCGTTGATGTAGCGCTTCTGCCATTCGTCGCGCGCCTCGGCGATGGGCAGGATCGGCTCGAGCTGCTCGGGCCGCAGCTCCAGGTCGTCGGGACTGATGAGCGGCTTCTCGGCCAGCACCACCGCCTTCTTGATCCTGTTCTCCAGCTGCCGGATGTTGCCCGGCCAGCGGAAGCGCTTGATGGCCACCAGCGCCTGCGGCGAGAAGCCCTTCACCTTGCTCGACAGCTCGCGGATGGCGCGGCCCAAAAACCACTTGGCCAGCATCACCGCATCCTCGCCGCGCTCGCGCAGGGGCGGCAGGTGCAGGTGGACGACGTTGATGCGGTAGAAGAGGTCCTCGCGGAACCGCCCCGCCTTCATCTCCTCCTCGAGATCCTTGTTGGTGGCGGCGACGATGCGGATGTCCACCGCCTCGGGCTTGTTCTCCCCGACCTTGACCACGGTGCGGTCCTGCAGCGCGCGCAGCAGCTTCACTTGCAGCGGCGGCGGCATCTCGCCGATCTCGTCGAGGAAGAGCGTGCCGCCGTTGGCCGCCTGGAAGCGCCCGATGCGGGTGGCGATGGCGCCGGTGAAGGCGCCCTTGGCGTGCCCGAACAGCTCGCTCTCGAGCAGGTTCTCCGGGATGGCGCCGCAGTTGATGGCCACGAAGGCGCCGGCCTTGCGCGGGCTGCGGCGGTGGATCTCGCGGGCGATCAACTCCTTGCCGGTGCCGGTCTCGCCGGTGACCATCACGCTGATGTCGGTGGCCGCGACCTTGTCGATCTTGCGGAAGATGTCGCGCATCGGATCGCAGGAGCCGATGATGTCGCCGTAGGCCGCCTCCTCCAGCCGGTCGATGAGCGCCTTCTTGTCGGCGCGCAGTTCGTCGAGCTGCCGGCCCAGCTCCACCAGCAGAGTGGCGGTGCTGCAGAAGCTCTGCGCGACTTCCAGCTCCTTGTCGGTGAAGAGGTTGGCCAGCTTGTCGTTGCCGAGGTAGATGGCGCCGAGCAACTCGCCGCGGAGCAGCAACGGCAGGCAGAGCACCGAAGACAATTTGAGATTCACTACACTTTCACTGGCGTTGAACTCGGCGTCGTGCAGCGCGTCCTCGATGCGCAGCGGCTGCCGCGTCTCGAGGACGCGCTTGACGATGGTGTCGGAGAGCCGCTCGACGGCATCGGCCACGTTCTCGCGCTGGAAGTTGCGCGCCTTGAGCACCTGGGGAACGCCGTCGGTCATCACCAGCACGAAGCCCTTGTCGGCGCGCACCACCTCGATGAGCGAGTCGAGCAGCCGGGTGAGGGCGTGGTCGGTGCCGGGCTCTTTGGCGAGCTCGCGGGCGAAGTCGGCGAGCTTGGCCGTGGCCAGCGAGGCGGGGTCGCGGCGGCCGAGGCGGCTCACCTCGGCGGGAGTGGGGATGCGGTCCTCGGCCTGGAAGACGATCTGCGTCTCGCCCAGCTGCAGGGTGTCGCCGTCGCCGAGGGCGTGCTGGCTGCGCTTCTTGCCGTTGACGAAGAGCGGCGCGCCTTCGAGCGCGGTGGCGGTGAAGGCGCTGCCGTCGAACTGGATGGCGACGACGCCGCGCAGTCCTTCGACGCGCAAGTCGCCGTCGTTGCCGATGGTGGTGAGCGGCTTGACCAGGGGGAAGGTCGAGACCGGCGCGCCGGAAGCATGGAGGACGAGGGTTGCCATCAGTGGCCCGGCGCAGGAGGGGAAGGCGGAGCTGGAGAAGGAGGAGTTGGAGAGGGAGGAGTTGGAGAGGGAGGCGCCTGGAGCAGGCGATCGGGGAGCTGCTCTTCGGGTTTGAAGCGCATGGCGGCGTGGACCGCGCCCGCCGCCCAGAGCGCGTAGAAGACGCCGGCCGAGGCCCACTTGAGGACGTTGAGCCGCGAGGCGGTGAGGTAGGGCGTACTGCCGGGGCCGCGGTTGTTGAAGCGGCCGGTGTTGGCATCGCGCAGCTGCTCAATGAGCAAGGCGCTGCCGCCGCTGGCCGCGCCCGCGATCACCTCCGCGGTGGCGAGCGCGATGCCCAGGCTGCGGTCGCCGTTCTGGAACTGCCCGATGCCGAAGGGCATCACCGAGACCCAGAACTCGCGCTGCACCACCCGCCGCTCCACCGAGGGCGAGAACTGCTGCAGCTTGCGCCGCTCCTCCTCCAGCTCGCGCTGGCGGCGGCGGTCGGCCTCCTCGCTGGCCGCCTTCTGCCGCGCCTGCTGCTCGCTGCGCTTCTGCGCGCGGATGGGCAAGAGCTTGGACTCGGCCTCCTTCTTCACCTGCTCGAAGAAGGAGACGGCGGCGGGCGGGACATAGAACGGATCGAGCTGCGCGTCGGGCTCGAGGAAGAGGTACTCGAGGAAGGCGCTGTACGCCTCGCCGCGGCGGCCCTGGTAGAAGAGCGAGAGCCCGAGCAGCCGGTAGGCCTCGGCGCGCAGCGAGGCCGACTCGAAGCGGCCCACCTCCACCAGCGCCGCCAAGAGCCGCGAGGCCTGCGGGTAGTCGCCGTACTCGAAGGTGACCCGGGCGCGGTTCATCGCCTCGACCGCGGAGGGCAGCTCTTTCTCGGCCTCCGCTGGCGCGGCCTGCGCCAGCGTGAGCGACAGCGCGGCCAGAAGCGCGGCGATCACGGCGCGCCTTTGGCGTAGTCGAGCAGGTTGAGCATGCCGGCCTTGAGCGTGAGGGTCAGCGTGCGGTCGCCGATGGTGACCACGGCCTTCTGGTCGGGCTGGGCCATGGTGTACGGGCGCAGGTCGTCCACCGTGCCGACCAGGACGCCGTC
>JANXXR010000092.1 GCA_025350525.1 Deltaproteobacteria bacterium | reverse complement strand
TCCTCGTCGTGGACGACGAGGATGCGGTGCGTGACGCGCTCTCAGCCGTGCTGGAGCGCGAAGGCTACACCCTCCTCCAGGCCTCGGGCGGCGAGGAAGGTCTGGCGCTGCTCAAGGAGCGCCCCATCCAGCTGGTGTTCAGCGACCAGAACATGCCCGGCATGTCCGGCGTCGAGTTCCTCAAGCTGGTCCGCGAACGCCATCCGCACATCCTGCGAATCATGCTGACCGGAGATCCCGATCCGCAGACCATCATCCGCTCCATCAACGAAGGCGAGGTCTACCGCTTCCTCAAGAAGCCCTGGGACAACACCCTGTTGAGGGTGACGGTCTATTTCGCCTTCGAGAGCATCCAGCTCGAGGAGGAGAACCGCAGGCTGGTGGCGGCGCTGCGCCGGCAGATGAATTTCCTCCGCGACCTGGAGCGCGATTTCCCGTACCTCGCGGCCCTGACCCGCGACGACGACGCGGCGCTCCTCCTGGCCGAAGCCGACCTGGTCCGCTCCAGCGGGAGTTGATTTGGAATTTCGCCCGTCCGTGCTCGTCATCGACGACGAGCCCATGAACCGCTCCCTCATCCGCGCCACGCTGGCGGGGTTTTGCGAAGTGCTGGAGGCGGCCTCGGGCCCCGCAGCGCTGGAGCTCCTCAAGGATCGGTCGGTCGATCTGGTCTTGCTCGACGTGATGATGCCGGAGATGAACGGTTACGAAGCCTGCAAGCTGATCAAGGCGCAGGCGCGCGAGTTCCTCCCCGTCCTGCTGGTCACCGCGCTGGGCGACCAGGGCGACCGCAACCGCGGCCTCGAGTCGGGCGCCGACGACTTCCTCACCAAGCCTGTCGATCGCCGCGAGCTGCTGCTGCGGACCCGCGCCTTCTTGCGGCTGCGCGATCAGGACAAGGTCATCCGCCGGCAGCTGGTCGAATTGCAGCGGCTGCAGTCGGCCAAGGACGACATGGTGTCGCTGCTGGTCCACGACCTGCGCAGCCCGCTGGCGGGAATCCTCGCCCACTTGCAGCTGCTGGCCGAGGACGTGAGCGGCCGCTCCGCCAGCGACGTGCAGCAGGCCACCCGCGCCGCCGAGACCGCGCTGGGCCGGCTCGAGGAGACGCTCCAGGTCAGGCTCATCGAGGAAGGGGAGCTCAGCATCCGGCGCGAGCAGGTGGCGCTGGACGGGCTGGTGCGCGACAGCGTGGCCACGCTCGAGGCGATCGCGCGGCGGCGGAACGTCCGGCTCTCGCGCAGCGTCGAGGGCGAGCCTTTGGCCTCCCTCGACCAGAGCCTGGTGCGCCGGTCGCTGGAGAACCTGCTCTCCAACGCGCTCAAGTACACGCCCGGCGGCGGCGACGTCGCGGTCACGGTGCAGTCCTCCGCGGCCCGGGTGCAGATCGAGGTCGCCGACCGCGGTCCGGGCATCCCCGACGATCAGAAGACCAGCCTCTTCGAGAAGTTCGGCTCGGTGGAGCAGAAGCAGGGCGGGCGGCGCAAGGGCATCGGGCTCGGCCTCTACCTCGTCAAGCTGGTGGCGCAGGGGCACGGAGGGACCGTCTCGGTGGCGGACCGCCCGGGCGGGGGCTCCATCTTCCGCCTGACCCTGGCCGCCGGATGAGGCCGCTCTTCTCCTCGCTGCCGCTGCGCTGGAAGATTCTGGCGTTGATCCTGATGGTGAGCGCCCTGCCGCTGGCCATCACCTCCCTCGTCGAGTTCCGCGAATCGCGCCGGCAGATCCTGGCCAGCTCCAGCGCGCTGTTGTCGGCGCGGGCCGAGAGCGTCGCCGTGCAGCTGGACGACTTGCACGCCTCGCTCCAGCGCGCGGTCGGCCGGCTCTCGCTCCTCCCCGAGGTCAGGCGCTTCTTCAACGTGGCGCCGGCCGCCCGGAGTGCGGAGCTCGAAGGGATCGGCGCCCTGCTCCACGCCTACCAAGCCAGCGATCCGCGGTTGCGCGGCGTCGCCCTCATCGACGTGACCGGCACCGTCCTCGCCGCCACCGAGCAGCCGCTGGTGGGCACCAACCGCGGTTTCCGGAGCTACTTCAAGGAGGCGCTGCGGGGCTCGGCCGTCACCTCCGAGGTCTACCTCTCCGCCGCGGAGACGGGCGCGGTGCCCTCGGTCGCGTACCTCGCGCCGGTCAACGTCGGGGGCCGCGTGATCGGGCTCGCCGTTCTCTACCTCAAGGCCACCGTGCTCTGGGACAAGGTCCGCGCGGGCAACGGCAAGCCCGGCGCCGAGGGCCTCGCGCTGCTGCTCGATCAAACCGGCGTCCGCATCGCCCACAGCTCCTCGCCTGGACTCCTCTTCCACCCGGTGCGGCCGCTGCCCCGCGCCGAGGTCGAGCGGGCCATCTCCGAGCACCGCTTCGGGGACCAGACCCACAACCTCCTCGAGCAGGTGGTGGCGTTCGAGGGCGCGGGCGAGCGCGCCAGCGGGGCCGCGCTGCCCGAGATCTTCACCGCGCAGTCGGACAACGGCACCGGCGATCTGGTGGTGTCGCGACGCCTGGAGCGGGCGCCCTGGACGCTCTTCTGCATGATGCCGGAAAGCACCCTGCGCGTTCCGGTGGCGCGGCTGGTGGAGCGCACGGCGCTGGCCACCTCGGTGGTCATCGTACTGGCCATCGGCCTCGGGCTGTGGCTGTCGGAGCGCGTGCTCCGGCGCCTGCGTGCGCTCAACGGCGCCGCCGGGCGCTTGCGGCGCGGCGACCTCTCGGTGCACGTGGACGACTCGGGGCGCGACGAGCTCTCGATGCTGGCGCAGGACTTCAACGCCATGGCCATTTCGCTGGCCGCCTCGCAGGAGCAGCTGGAGGAGATGGTCCGCCGCCGCACCGAAGCGCTGGCCGCCGCCAAGGACGATCTCGAGCGGCAGAACGCCGCGCTGGCGCAGCGCA
>JANXXR010000077.1 GCA_025350525.1 Deltaproteobacteria bacterium | reverse complement strand
GAGAAGCTGCGCGGCCTGGGCTGCGAGGTGAGCGAGATCTCGCTGCCCAACTCGCCGCACGCAATTGCTACTTACTATATTGTCGCGACGGCGGAGGCCTCTTCGAACCTGGCCCGCTACGACGGCGTCCGCTACGGGCTCAGGGCCCAGGCGCCGCAGCTGCTGGAGATGTACGAGAAGACCCGCGCCGAAGGCTTTGGCGCCGAGGTCAAGCGGCGCATCATGCTCGGCACCTACGCCTTGAGCGCCGGCTACTACGACGCCTACTACCTGCGGGCGCAGAAGGTCCGCGCGCTCATCCGCCGCGACTTCGATCAGGCCTTCACCAAGGTCGACGCCGTGCTCTCGCCGACCAGCCCCACCACGGCGTTCGGGCTGGGCGAGAAGCTGGACGACCCGCTCGCCATGTACCTCAACGACGTCTACACGGTGCCGGCCAATCTGGCCGGGCTGCCCGGCATCTCGGTGCCCTGCGGGTTCGACGCGCGGCGGCTGCCCATCGGGCTGCAGCTGATCGGGCGGCCCTTCGACGAGGAGACGCTGCTGCGCCTCGCCCACGCCGCCGAGCCGCGCGAGTTCGAATTGCCGCCCATCGTGGAGGGCCGCTAGATGCCGGTCGCCGACTTCGAGCCGGTCATCGGCCTGGAGGTGCACGCGCAGCTCTTGACGCGCACCAAGATCTTCTGCGGCTGCGCCACCGCCTTCGGCGCAGCGCCCAACACGCAGGTGTGCCCCACCTGCCTCGGGCTGCCGGGAGCGCTGCCCCAGCTCAACCGCGCCGCCGTCGAGATGGCGGTGCGGGCCGGCAAGGCCTTCGGCTGCAACATCGCCACCCGCAGCGTCTGGTCGCGGAAGAATTATTTCTATCCGGACCTGCCCAAGGGTTATCAAATTTCGCAATTCGAATTACCGATCTGCGCGGGCGGCGCGGTGCCGGTGCCGGGGCTGGGAAAGGTCGCGCTCGAGCGCATCCACCTCGAGGAGGACGCCGGCAAGAACATCCACGCCGAGGGCGGCAGCGAGGTGGACCTGAACCGCTCGGGCACGCCGCTGATCGAGATCGTCGGCAAGCCCGACCTGCGCTCGGCGGAGGACGCGAGCGAGTACCTCAAGGCGCTGCGCCTCGCCCTCATCTACCTGGGCGTCAACGACGGCAACCTCGAGGAGGGCTCGTTCCGCTGCGACGCCAACGTCAGCGTCCGGCCCCGCGGCGCCGAAAAGTACGGCACCCGCGTCGAGCTGAAGAACATCAACTCCTTCCGCTTCGTGCGGCAGGCCATCGACTTCGAGATCGGGCGCCAGGTCGAAGCCATCCAGAAGGGCGAGAAGATCCGCATGGAGACGCGGCTCTTCGATCATGAGAAGGGCGTCACCCGGCCCATGCGCAGCAAGGAGGAGGCGAACGACTACCGCTACTTCCCCGAGCCGGATCTGCCGCCGCTGACCATTTCGCAAGCCTTCATCGACGCCGTCGCCTTGCCGAAATTGCCGAATCAGATCGCCGAGGAGCTGGAGGCCGCAGGGGTGCCCGCGGCCGATGCGCGCACGCTCATCGCCGACCCGCGGCTGGTTTCCGTGCACCAGCGCATCGGCGGCGACCCGCGGCGGGCGGCGCTCTTCGTGGTGGGTGAATTGGCCCGGGCGGTCAACGAGAAGGAGGCCGACCTCTCCGCGCTCAAGTTCGAGCCGGCGCTGGTCCGCGAGGCCTTCGCCCTGCAGGACTCCGGCGCCATCTCCTCGACCGCCGCCAGGGACGTGCTGGCGGAGCTGATTCGCAGCGGCAAGCCGCCGCAGCAGATCGTGCAGGAGAAGGGGCTCGCCCAGGTCTCCGACACCTCGGCGCTGGAGGCGGTGGTGGACGCGGTCATCGCGCGCAATCCGGGCGAGGTGGCGAAGTACCGGGGCGGCAAGACCAACCTGCTCGGCTTCTTCGTCGGGCAGGCGATGCGCGACCTGAAGGGTAAAGGCAACCCCTCCGTGCTGAACGGGCTCTTCACCAAAAAGCTTCAGGGCTGACCTGCCCGGCTGCTAGCCTTGCAGGATTGCGCCGACTCATCTTCATGGCCTTGCTGCTCGCCTGCCAGTCGGCGCCGCGCCCGGTCGCGCGCGGGAGCATGGACGAGAAGCCACGCTCCACCATCTCCGATGACGCCCGCTCGAACTACGTGCAGGCGCTGCGCGAGGAGATGAACGCGGTCGGCCGCATCCAGTCGGTGCTGCTCTGGTACACGGCGACGCAGGGCGAGACGCCCATCCAGGGGCTGACCTATGTCGGGCACGACCGGCTCTTCGGCAAGACGGCGCTGGAGGCGGTGGACCTGGCGCAAAGGCAGCCCGGCCTCGCCCCCGGCGAAGCGCTGGCGCTGCGCTTTTTCCGGCGCACCTTGAGCAGCCAGATCGTTCAGCTGGCGACGGCGAAGCTGTCCGACCAGTTCCGCGCCGCCGAGTCCTCGGCCACGGTGCGGCTGCCCTTCCGCGATCAGCCCGTGGCCTACAACGATCTGCAGAACCTGATCGCGCAGGAGGCAAATCCGGAGCGCCGCGCGCAGGCCTTCGCCGC
>JANXXR010000058.1 GCA_025350525.1 Deltaproteobacteria bacterium | reverse complement strand
CAGCGCCGCCCGGGCCGCCGCCTGCTCGGCCTCCTTCTTGGTCCGCCCCGCGCCCACGCCCAGCGAGCCGCCGTCGAGGCGGACTTCGACCTCGTATCCGCGCGCGTGCGGCGGCCCGTTGACGGCCAGCACGTTGTACTGCGGCACGCGGCGGCGGCTCTGGAAGAGCTCCTGCAGCTCGGTCTTGGGATCGCGCGAGAGCGTCCGGCTGCGCTCGAAGAGCGGCGCCAGCACCCGCTCGAGGACTTCCTGCGCGCGGTCCATGCCGCAGCTCAGGTAGACGGCGCCCAGCACCGCCTCGAGGGCGTCGGCGAGGCGGGCCGGGTTCTCGCGCATGCCGCTGCGCTGCTCGGCGCGGCCGAGGAGGAGCAGCTCGCCGAGGCCGAGGTCGCGCGCGGCGAGGGCCAGGGACTCCTCCCGCACCACCGAGGCGCGCAGCCGGGTGAGCTCGCCTTCGGGCGCGTCGGGCAGCCGCTCGTAGAACCGCCGCGCGATGAGAAAGCCCAGCACCGCGTCGCCGAGGAACTCCAGCCGCTCGTTGGAGCGCAGCTGCTCGCGCCCGGGCGCCAGCGACCGCTCGTGCACGAAGCTGCCGTGCCGCAGCGCCTGCAGCGTCAGCTCGGGATGGAGCGCCTGTTCCGGGAGCCCGAGCCGCGAGGTGAGCAGCGCGACGCGCTCCTGGTCGTTCACCGCGCCAGATTACAGCCGGGCGGCGGCGTCCGCCACCGTGTACGGATCGGTCTGCCGCTTGGCGATCTGCAGCGCCAGGTCGTCGAGCTGGGCGCCCTGCTTCGCCAGCCGCTCGAGCGCGACCTTGAGCAGCCGCTCGCGCAGCACCTCCACCAGCTCGCTGCGGGCGCGCTGGGTCTCTCGCTGCAGCAGCCCGGGGCCATTGCGAAGATGCTGGTAGTGCGCGTCGATGGCGCTCCACAGCTCCTCGATGCCTTCGCCCCGCGAGGCCACGCACTTGACGATGGCGATCTCGTGCGCGGCGTCCCTGCCGACCACGTGGTTCAGCTCCAGCATCGAGCGCAGGTCGCGGATGGTGCGGTCCACGCCCTCGCGGTCGGCCTTGTTGACGGCGAAGAGGTCGGCCACCTCGAGGATGCCTGCTTTGATCGCCTGTATATCATCGCCCATTCCGGGGATGACGACCACCACGGTGGTGTGGGCCAGCCGGCAGACCTCCACCTCGTCCTGGCCGACGCCCACCGTCTCGATCAGCACCACGTCCTTGCCCATGGCGTCGAGCACGCGGGCGCAGTCGGAGGTGGCGCGCGAGAGCCCGCCCAGCTGCCCGCGGGTGGCCAGCGAGCGGATGAAGACGCCGGTGTCGAGGGCGTGGTCCTGCATGCGGATGCGGTCGCCGAGGATGGCGCCGCCGGTGAAGGGGCTGGTGGGATCGACCGCCAGCACGCCCACCGTCTTGCCTTGCGCGCGCAGGTGCGCGATCAGCCGATCGACCAGCGTGCTCTTGCCCGCGCCCGGATTTCCGGTGATGCCGACGATCTGCGCCCGCCCGGTGCGCGGCCACAATTCGCGGAGCGCCACCTCGGCCTCGGGCAGCGCATCGTCGATGAGGCGCATCAGCCGCGCCGCGCCCCGGACGTCGCCCGCAACCACGCGCTCGGCCAGCGTGCTCATGCCTTGAAGAGCTCGCGAGCGATGACCAGCCGCTGGATCTCGCTGGTGCCCTCGCCGATGGTGCAGAGCTTCACGTCGCGGTAGATGCGCTCGACCATGAACTCGCGGGTGAAGCCGTACCCGCCGTGGATCTGCACGCCCTGGGCCGCCGCGCGGCAGGCCGCCTCCGAGGCGAAGAGCTTGGCCATGGCCGCCTCCAGCGTGTAGGGACGGCCGGCGTCGCAGAGCATGGCGGCGCGGAAGACCAACAGGCGCGCGGCGTCCAGCTCGGTGGCCATGTCGGCCATCATGAAGCGCAGCGCCTGGAAGTCGCTGATCGACTTGCCGAAGGCCTTGCGGTCCTTCGAGTAGGCGACGCTCTCTTCCAGCGCGCCGCGGCCCAGCCCGACGCTGAGCGCGCCGATGGTGATGCGGCCCTTGTCGAGGATTTTTAGAGTATCTATAAATCCGTGATCGACCTCGCCGATCCGGCGCCAGTCCTCGACGAAGCAGTCCTCCAGCACCAGCTCCGCCGTGTCCGACGAGCGCATGCCCAGCTTGCCGTGCAGCGCCCGCTGCGAGAAGCCGGGGATGCCCTTCTCCAGCAGGAACGCGGTCACGCCCTTCTGTCGCAGCTCGGGGTTGGTGAGCGCCAGCACCACGAAGACGTCGCCGACGGAGCCCTGGGTGATGAACATCTTCGAGCCGTTGAGCAGCCAGCCCTTCTCCTTGCGGACGGCGGTGCTGCGCATGCCGGCGGCGTCGGATCCGCTGCCGGGCTCGGTCAGTCCCCAGGCGGCCAGCTTCTTGCCGGCGGCGATCTCGGGGATGAAGCGCTTCTTCAAGTCGTCGTTGCCGAAGCGGAGCAGGTGCGAGGTGCCGAGGCCGTTGTGCGAGGCGACCGTGAGCGCCAGCGAGCCGTCCCAGCGGGCGATCTCCTCGACCACGGCGGCGACCGAGAGCGTGTCGAGCGCGGAGCCGCCCAGCTCCTCGGGCACCGTCATTCCCAAAAGGCCCAGCTCGCCCAGCTGCGCCACCACCTCGCGCGGGAAGCGCTCGTCCCGGTCCCAGGAGGTCGCGTGCGGCTTCACCTCGCGGAGGCAGAAGTCGCGCACCATCGAGACCAGCTTCTGCTGGCTTTCGTTCAGCTCGAAGTCCAAGAAAGCTCCTGTCGTGTTGCGCGCGGTTTTCTACAAGGTCTTTTAGTCGCGCACCACTACTTGCGCACCAGCAGTTCGCCAGCGGCCAATGGCTCGGGGGACTCGGTGTCCTCGGGCTGGCGGTAAATCCAGATGTCGAGCGTGTGCTTGCCGGAGGACAGCTCCGAGAGGCGCGATCCGTGGCGCCGGCTCACCTCCAGCGCCAGCTGGTCCTCGTCGTTGCCCAAGGCCGGGTCGTAGATCACCTGCGCGCGCTTGACGCCGTCGATCCACAGCTCCTGCCACACCTCGCCGGACTGGTTGGGGCCGATCTGCCGGGCGAAGTAGCAGCGGCCGTAGATGGGCTCGCCTGCCGAGAAGGTGGCGCGGATGGCGGCGGGGTCCTCCCTGCCGCGGTCGATGAGCTTGCTGGAGAAGATGCAGTTGCCGTAGCCGCCGCTGGCCTGGATCTTCTTGAGCGCCGGAGCCGAGGGGCCGGGCGAGGCCCAGCCCGTCGCCGGCACCCGGAAGTTGCCGGCAGGGCCCGACCCCCCGCGGCCAAAGACGATGGCGGCGGCGATGAGGAGCAGCAGCGCCGCCCCCGCTCCCGCGCCGATGGCGATCCACTGCCGGCGCGGCGAGGCCTTCTTCGACTCGGGCCGCGAGGCCGGCCGCGTGGTCGCGGGCTTCGAAGGATTGCGCTGCACCACCGGCCTGGACGGCGTCCGCTGCGCCGCCGGGGTGGCCACCTTGGCCGACGAGCGCGGCGGGACCTTGACCAGGTCGGGCTGCGTGTCGTTGACCTGCCGCCCGGCCAGCGACTTGGGCAGCGCGTCGAGCGCCTCCACCAACTCGTCGCAGGTCTGGTACCGCTGCGACGGCTGCTTGGCGCAGAGCTTCTCGACGATCTGCACCACCCGCTCGTCGCAGGGCACGTAGGTGAGGATGCTGGGCAGCGGCGTCTTCACCTGCATGAGCATCACGTCCACCTTGCTCTTGGCCTCGAACGGCTTCTTGCCGGTGAGCAGGTGGAAGGCGGTGATGCCCAGCGAGTAGATGTCGGTGCGCGCGTCGATGGGCTGGCCCATCGCCTGCTCCGGGCTCATGTAATACGGCGTGCCGAGCACGGTGTTGCCGGTCAGATCCTTCTTGGCGTCGCGCAACTTGGCGATGCCGAAGTCGAGGATCTTCACGTCGCCGTTTTCGGCCACCATGATGTTGGCGGGCTTGATGTCGCGGTGGATGACGTTGTTCGCGTGCGCCTTCTTCAGGCCCTCGGAAGTCTGGCGCAGGACGTTGACCACCTGCGCCGCCGGCACCGGGCCCTCCTTCAGCAGCGCGTCGAGCGGCTTGCCCTCGAAGTACTCCATGACGATGTAGGGATCGGACTGGTCCTCGTCGGAGCCGACGATCTCGTAGATCTGGATGATGCTCGGATGCATGATCTTCGCCAGCACCTGCGCCTCGCGGCGGAAGCGCTCGACGTATTTGGGCTCGCGCTGGGTGAGGACCTTGATGGCGACGTAGCGGTCGAGCGACGGATCGACGGCGCGGTAGACGGTGCCCATGCCGCCGGCGCCGAGGATGACCGGATCCTGGTAGCGACCGAACGACGGCGTCGCTTCAGTCTCGGGCATAGGGCTTCCTTATATCCTGACCTTTTTGCAGCAGGTGAGCAAACGCCCAGGTGGCGCAGGCAGAGAGCGCCAGATAGCGTGCGGCCACCATGGGAAAGAAGACCGATCGGTCGAACCAGGCCGCGAGCGCCCAGGCGCGGTCGCCCTGGACGTGCAGGCGGGAAAAGCTGATGACGAAGTCGGCCAGCGCCACGGCGGAGACGGCGCTGCAGATCCAGGCGGGCAACCCGGCCAGCGCGATCAGGGCCAGCACCCAGAGCCAGTACTGCGGCGAGTAGACCTTGTTGGCGATGAAGAAGAGGCAGACCAGCGCGCAGGAGGCCCGCAGCACGTCGAGCCTGCGCGTGCGCAGTTCGAGGACGGCGAGGAGCGCGGCGCCCGCGAGCGTGACCGCCGCCGAGACCGCGTTGGCCGCGGCGACGAAGCCGCGCGCGTTCGCGCCGGCCAGCAGATACAGGCTGGGCTCGATCTCGCGGATGCGGTTGTAGACGAAGAACCAGCTCCAGTTGTCGCGGGCGAGGAGGGCGAAGGGCAGGTTCAGCAGCAGCGTGACGGCGAGGAAGATCCCGCCCAGTTCCAGCGCGTGCCGCAGCGACTTGCGCAGCGCCGTCAGCAGGACGACGCCCAGAACCAGCAGCGGAAAGAACTTGGTCCAGACGGCGAGCGAGAGCACCAGCACCGCCGCGCGCTCGCGCTGCCTGGCCCAGAGGAGCAGGCCCAGCGCGAGCGGAAAGATGGCGATGAGGTCCCAATTCAAGGCCCCGTAGACCAGCAGCGCGGGCGAGGCCGCGA
Source organism: Deltaproteobacteria bacterium (assembly GCA_025350525.1). GTDB lineage: Bacteria > Myxococcota > Myxococcia > Myxococcales > 40CM-4-68-19 > 40CM-4-68-19. The sequence goes on along the minus strand of JANXXR010000058.1, from coordinate 4,744 downwards.
AGGCCCACGGCAGCGCGGCCGGAAAGGCGGCCAGGACCCAGACCGTGCCCAGCGCGCAGAGGGCCAGCATGGCGAAGGTGGCTGCGAAGTAGCCCGCCCGACTTCCCGCGACCGCGCTGGGCCACCACATCGAGAGACCCAGGAGGACCGGGTACTCGACCTTGTCTTCCAGGTACGGGAAGGCGTGGCGGCCGCCGCCGCGGTCCTCGTGCAAAGCGAGGATGTCCGAATAGGCCAGCGTAGAAAAAGCCCAGAGCCGGTAGCCCCAGGGCGACGGATGCTGCGTTCCCTCTGCAGTGCGCAGGTAGCAGGCGAGGAGCAGCAGGGCGCAGGCGGCGGCCGGCAGCGCAAAGCGGCGCAGCGTGGCGCGTCGGTCAAGCGGCTGATCCATGCGGATTGAGCGTGTCACGGAAAGTGCCGGCGCGGTAGTTTGCGCCCCTGCGAAGAACCGCCCTCATCGCCCTGCTCCTAAGCCCCGGCCAAAGCGTGGTGGGGAGCTTCGACCTGCTCCTGCAGAACGGCGACCACCTCAAGGGCACCTTCGACGCGCCCGTCTGCGGCGACCGCCCCGACGCCGGACCCGACGCCGGCTGCCGCTGAGGAGTTAGAGCGAGCGCAGGAAGTTGAGCAGGTCCTGCTTCTGGGTCGCGCTCAGCGCGGAGTAGTTGTCCACCACCGCGTTCGCCTCGGAGGAGCAGCTGACGCCGTCGGAGCCGACGCTGCCGCCCAGCAGGCAGAGCAGATCGAGGCTGAAGCTCTTGTGCTGGCGGATGGCGTGGACCAGGCCGCCGTTGGCGGGGCCGGAGCGGCCGTCGTGCAGGAAGAAGATCCGCTGGCCCACTCCCCAGAGCGGCGCGGTGCGGAACTCGTCGGGGCCGGCGCTGCCCTGCGAGACGAAGTCGGCGAGGCCGGCGCTCATGTGGTGGAGGCCCACGTCGCTGTAGGGGTGGATGACGGCGTTGCTCTGGCCCGGATAAGGCGACGCTCCCGTCTGTAACGTTGTCGAGTGGCAGAGGTTGCAGCCGATCGAGGCAAAGACGGCGCGCCCGTTCTGCTCGGAGGCGGTCACAGTCGTGGGCGCGGGCGGCGCGCTCAGCCGCATGAAGAAGGCGAAGTTGACCAGGTCGGACGACATGGCGCTGAGCGAGCCGGTGAAGCTGCCGGTCGAGAGGCGCACGTTGCTGTTGTCCTCGGGCGTCGGGTTCAAGGCGCAGCCGGTGGTGCCGGTCAGCCCGCGCTCGTTGCCGAAGATCTCGTTGGTGACGCCCTGCTCGACGTTGTAGGCCTCGCCCGCGAAGAGCAGCAGCGACTTGTTCTGCGCCTTCCAGCCGAAGCGGGTGATGGTGCCGTCGTTGCCGCTGCTGTTGAAGCGTCCGCCGATGCCGAGGGCGGCGCGCGCCGAGGCGGTGGCGGCGAGGTTGGCCCGCAGCGCGTCGTCCGGGACGTTCTCGATCAGCCCGAGCCCGAAGGTCGGCGTGGGGATGCGGAAGATGACGTTGCCGTTCGCGAGCTGGGTGGCGAAGTCGGGTTGGGCCGCGGTGCAACTGGGCGCGTCGATGCGGCCGGCGATGGTGTAGAGGGCGTGCACGCCGCCGTCGGCGCTGCCGTCGGGGTTGGCGATGAAGCGGGCTTCCCGCACCGGTCCCGCGGCGGTGATGAAGGAGGGCACCGTCTGGCTGCGTCCCGAGAGGCGATCCAGGGTGGCGAAGGCGACCTGCGGATTGCTCTTGCGGACCTGGCCCAGCGTCGGGTGCGGGCTGCTGCCGCCGGCGGCGGGCTGCGCGTGGCAGGAGACGCAGCTGTTGGCGTTGAAGGTCGGGCCCAGGCCGACGCCGTTCTCGCCGGCGATGGCGCCGGACACCGAGTCGATCTCCTGGAAGCGCTGCCGCGACGAGTTGAAGAGCGAGGTGTAGTCGGAGCCCAGCCCTGCCGCGGGGCCGCCCGCGCTGGCGGCGCCTCCACGCGGACCCGGGTCGCTCTGCGCGAGGACGGCGCCTGACATTGCGGGCAACGCACAGCACACGAGCACGCTGCTGCGAACAAAAGCACGCATGGAACACCCCTTGAGATAGTGAGCCTGCTCGCCGGACTGGCGGCCAGGCGCACGATGCCCGAGGGGCAGGCGCGTCTTCAATGGGTGCAGGATTGAACGGCCCGTGGTCGGGCCGCCACGGCCCGTTGCTCAGACCGGCGTGACGCTGCGCCGCTTGGGCGAGAGCGGCCGCTCGCGCTGCGCCGCCGCCGCGAAGCGCTGGACGATCTCCGCCCGCAGCCGGTCGCCGGGGACGATGGCGTCGATCACCTGCTCGGAGGCCAGCTGGTAGATGTCGATGTCCGCCTTGTAGTCGTCGCGCAGCTTCTGCACGTAGGCCGCGCGCTCGCCTTCGGGCTTCTCCTGGATCTTGTTGAAGTAGACCGCGTTGACCGCCGCCTCCGGCCCCATCACCGCGATCATCGCCTGCGGCAGCGCGATGGTGCAGTCGGGCTCGAAGGCCGGACCGCCGAAGGCATAGAGCCCTGCGCCGTACGCCTTGCGGACGATGACGCAGAGCTTGGGCACCGTCGCCTCGGAGACCGCCATGATCATCTTGGCGCCGTGGCGGATGATGCCCTGCCGCTCGACCTTGGTGCCGATCATGAAGCCCGGCACGTCGGGCAGGTAGAGCAGCGGGATCCCGAAGGCGTCGCAGAGCCAGATGAAGCGCGCGGCCTTGTCGGCGCTGTCGACGAAGAGTACCCCGCCCTTGTGCTTGGGCTGCGAGGCGACGATGCCCACCGGCCGCCCCTCGATGCGCGCGAAGGTGGTGATCACCTCGGGCGCGAAGAGCTTCTTCATCTCGAAGAGGGAGCCTTCGTCCACCAGCTCGCGCAGCAGCGCGAACATGTCGAAGAACTTGTTCTGGTCGGGAGGGATGATCTCCTCGATGCGCTTCCCCGAGGTGGCAGGCGCGCGCGGGGCCACCGCCGGCAGCGGCAGCGCGAAGTTGGCCGGAAAGTATCCCAGATATAATTTCGCGGCGGCGATGGCCTCCTGCTCGGTCTTGACCAGCAGATCTCCGCAGCCCGAGACGGAGCAGTGCATGCGCGCGCCGCCCAGCTCCTCCAGCGAGACCTTCTCGCCGATGACCATCTCGGCCATGCGCGGCGAGCCCAGGTACATGCTGGCGTTGCCGTCGACCATGACCACGATGTCGCAGAAGGCCGGGATGTACGCGCCGCCCGCCGCGCTGGGGCCGAAGAGCAGGCAGACCTGGGGCACCAGCCCGCTCATCTGGCACTGCATGTAGAAGATGCGTCCGGCGCCGCGGCGGCCCGGGAACATCTCGACCTGGTCGGTGATGCGCGCGCCGGCGCTGTCCACCAGGTAGAACATCGGGCAGCGCGTCTTGAGCGCCGTCTCCTGGATGCGGATGATCTTCTCGACGGTGCGCCGCCCCCACGAGCCGGCCTTGACGGTCGAGTCGTTGGCCATCACCGCCACCACCCGGCCGTCGATCCGGCCCAAGCCGGTGACGACGCCGTCGGCGGGGAGATCGGGATCGCTGGCGTTGGCGAAGGCGCCGTCCTCGACGAACGACCCGGCGTCGAGCAGGAGCCGCACCCGCTCGCGGGCAAACAGCTTGCCGGTCTCGGCGTTCTTCTGGTGGTACCGGGGCGCCCCGCCCTGCTCGATGCGCGCCTGCTCCGCCTTCACCTTGTCGTCGAATGCCATCGGGCCGCGCTTCTAGCAGTTCGTTGCCGTCATCGGCAACGGCTGCTGTTCAGACGCCAGCGCTGGGAGACGCCCGGCGGTCGGTGGCAGGACATCTGCGGAGCCGCCCCACGCCCATCTTGACGCCTCTATGGCCAGGCATCATGATGCCTTCATGAAGAAGCGCACCACGTTGACCCTCGACCCCGACGTGGTCTCGCGCCTCGAGGACGAGGTGCATCGCCAGCGCAAGCCGTTCCGGCAGGTGGTCAACGATGCCATCCGCCGCGGCCTGTCGGGGGCCGAGCGCCGCCGCAAGCTGCCGCCCTTTCGCATCGTGGGGCATAAGACGGAGTTCCAGCCCGGAATTGATCCGCTGCACCTGAACCGGTTTCTCGACGAGCTGGAGACCGAAGCTTTCCTCGCAAAGCACGGACCGAAGCGCAAGTGATCCTCCCGGATGTCAACCTCCTCGTCTACGCGTACATGGACTCCGATTGGCAGCACGCGCCCGCCCGTCTTTGGTGGCTGGCCGCGCTGAACGGCCAGCAAGCCATTGGCCTTTGCAGCCTCTCGCTGTTCGGCTTCATCCGGCTGACCACGAATCGCCGCCTCTTCAAGATCCCGCTCGCCGCCGACAAGAGCATCTCGTTCGTGGAGTCGTGGCTGGCCCATCCCCAGACCCAGTTGCTGCATCCAGGGCCGCGTCACCTCGAGATCGCTCTCAGCCTCTTGCGCGAGACTGGAGCAGGTGGCGATTTAACCACCGACGCACAGATCGCCGCCCTCGCCATCGAGAACCAGGCGGAGCTGCACTCGGCCGACACCGACTTCGCCCGCTTCTCCGGCCTGCGCTGGGTCAACCCGCTCAAGCGCCGATAGGCGAGCGCATGCCCGGCCGCAAACGCGGGCTTGAGCCCTGCGCGCGCTGCGTTACTGTACCGCCGTGCCGAAGGCCAAGCCGCGCGAGCAGGGCGACGTCGCCGTCGTCACCGAGAAAAAGTCCCAGGCGGCGAAGCCGAAGCTGTGGAAGGTCATCCTCCACAACGACGA
>JANXXR010000005.1 GCA_025350525.1 Deltaproteobacteria bacterium | reverse complement strand
GCCTTGGCCTGCTCAACGTCGTCGTAGATGTTGCCGGTGGCGACGATGACGTACTTCCAGGGCGCGCCCTCGAAGGATCCGACCTTGAGGGATTGCTTCAAGGCCTTGCGCGCATCGATGCGCGACTTGAGCTCGCGCACGGCCGACCGCGCCTCGGCCCGCATCTGTTCGCGCAACTCTGCGTCTTCTGCTTCCGGCAGCGGCGGCAGCTTCTCCGGATAGGCGGCGATGCGCTCGATGGCGTGGAGCGGATCCTTGCCGGGCGAGGCCCGCAGCGCGCGGCCCAGCCAGTACGCCGCGCCCTGGTGCAGGACCTTGGCGTCGTTGAGCCGATCGACCATCAAGTTGGCGAGCGGCGCCCCGCGGGTGCCGGCGCCGGAGATGCCCAGCAGGCGCAGGACGGTGCGCTCGATGGAGACGGTGGTGTGGCGATCGATGAACGACTGCACGCCCAGCGCCGCGGAGCGGGCCAGCTCCCGGGCCCGGGCGATCTTGGAAGGCTCGACGAAGAGCTGCGACATAGGAGGCGCTGCGTCTATCCCAACGCAGCGCCTCCCGCAAGACGGACGACCCGCTAGTTGGGAATGCTCAGCGTGCCGTTGGCGAAGGTGATCTGGTCGGCGGTCGCCGGCGAGGCTGCGATGGCCGGCACGTTGGCGGGCGTGATGGGGTTGGGCGTGGTGCCATTGCCCTGGTATCCGCGCACCGTGGTCCGCACCACCTGGCTCGCCGGGAGGGCCGCGCCGTTCTTGAGGTGCGCGTACATCAGATCGAGGCTCTGGATGACGTAGCGGTGCAGCGGCACGAACCTGCCGGCGAGGACCCCGAACGGCAGGAAGGCGTCGAAGTGCTGCGCGTGCTCCACCTCGTAGTAGTAGGTCGGCGAGTTGGGGCCGTCGGCCAGCTTGCTCGCGCCCAGGTACGCCCGCGAGGCGTGGTTGACCGGCACCAGCGTGTCGGAGCGACCCTGCACGAGGATGGTCGGCACGCCGCGCAGCTTGCCGGTGCGGAGCACTTGCTGGACGCCCGCCTTCAGCGCCGTCGACTGCGCGAGCGGAGTGCCGGTGAGGGCGGCGCCGGCCGCGTCGGTGCCAGTCTGCAAGTTGCGCAGGCAGACGACGCCGTCGGTGTTGTAGTCGAGGCCAGTGGTGGAGGACGGCGACTGCGAGGCCTGATCCCTCTTGGGCCCGCCGATGGAGGCGTTGTTGATGAGCGCGATGGGGCCGGTGGGCGGAACGCCGTTGCCGGTGCCGAAGAGCGCCTGCACCGCGTTGGTCGAGGCGGGCGCCGGGTTGCCGCCCGCGTCCACGCCGCCGAAGCTGTAGTTGCAGAGGTTGTCCTTCACGCTGGCGCGCGCGTAGGCGTTGGCATAGGTGACCGCCACCGCCGTGGCCGCGTACGACCCGAAGTGAATGCCGTAGAGCAGGGGCGACTCCGTCTCCCAGCCCGCCTGCGCCAGCCGATTGACGGCGTCGTCGGCCTGGGCGGCGGTGGTGCTCCCGGTGACCAGGCCCAGGGCCTGCAAGGTGGCGCAGCGGTTGCTGGCGAGCGTGGGGTTCGGCCCGATGGAAGCGGTGGCGCTCCCCTGCGACGAGAGCGCGGCGCAGGCTTCGTACATCGCCGCCAGCGTCATGTAGTCGTAGAGGGTCTTGCCGCTGGCGGGCACGGTGACGCCGTTGCGCTGGATGGTGGCCGTCGAAGCGACCTGCACTTGCGGCTCGCCCGCCACCACGCCGCTGATCAGCCCCTTGGTGTCCTGCTCCGCCGCCGCCAGCGCCGCGCCGCCGCCGTTGGAGACGCTGGCCGCGATGGTGATGATGTGGCCGAGCGGGAAGTAGCGCACGGTCTTGCCGCTGTCCTGCGTGCCGAACTGCTGGTTGAGGACGTAATAGGCGAACTCGACCGCGTGCAGCGTGTTCGTGCCCCAGTCCTTCTCGCCGTTCTGCTGCGAGTGCGCCTGCTTGACGGCGAAGCGATTCGGATAGGCGGCGTTGAAGGCGGCGCGGTCGGCGTCGCTCAAGGGGGCGATGAAGTTTGAGGCCTTGCCGGCGACGGTGGCGTCCTGGCGCCGCCCGTCGATGAGGTTGACCGTGTTGTTCTGCAGATCGTGGATGCCGTTGCCGGTGCCCTTGTCGGTATAGGCGACGGCGCACTTGTGCTTGAGGCCCCACTCGCCGGCGGTGCCGATGGCGCCGTAGACGCCGCGCGAGCCCGAGGAGGTGGCGGTGACGATGCAGGGGTTGGCCTTGTCGAAGCTCGCGGGGACCTGGACCATCATGGTGACGTTCTGCGCGCCGGTGCCGCTGTCGTCGTAAGCGATGTACTCGTCGCCGGCGATCTTGCCTTCGCCCAGCGTGTCGGCGCCGCTGGTGTCGACGTTGGGCCCGTAGAGCGAGCCGTAGCCGCCCGCCGCGGTGGTGTCCACCAGCGCGCGGTAGTTGCTGTAGATGGCGAGGGTGCGCAGCTCCGCCGCGGTCGGGTCGGCCGGGTTGGCGAAGCCGGGCGCGGGAGTGGACCCGATCCCCGACTTGCCGAGGCCTCCGGTGAGGAGATCGTTGGTGGTCCCGTCGTAGGTCACCTTGGCGGGAGTGCCCACCACGAAGGAGGGGACGGTGTTGTAATCGGGAGTGCCGTGGCAGCCGGCGATGAGGGCGACGAGGAGAGTCAGTTTCTTCATGGCGCGCACCCTAGGCAGATCACCACTTGGGGTCAACGTAAGCGCATGCCCACCAGCGCCCCTGCGGTAGAGTGCGCCGATGCGGAACCTCCTCGCGCTGACCGCCTTCGCGCTCGCCTTCGTCCTCGGCGCGGGCGTGGTCTGGCACTTCACCCACCGCAGCGACGCGCTTCCCGACGCGCCCGCGCTCATCCTCAAGGTCCGCGAGGTGGCGCGGCTGGAGACGCTCGACGTCTCGCTCTACAAGAAGATCGACTTCCAGCCCGACCCGCGGGAAGCGAAGACCGTCTGGGGCGCGGTGACCCAGTGGGCCAAGTACGCGCTCCGGCCGCCGCAGGGCAAGGCCATCGTCTTCGCGGTGGCGCACCTCGGGCTCGACCTGCGCAAGCTCGATGCCTCGGGCCTGCGGGTGAGCGGGCGCAAGGTCGAGGTGGTGCTGCCCCAGGTCGAGACCAAGGTGGAGCTGCGGCCGGCGGAGACGGAGATCATCGGCTCCAACCTCGACTCGGCGCAGACGGCGCAGCTCTTCGAGCGGGCGCGCAACGCCTTCGAGGCCGAGGTGACCGCCGACCAGGGTTTGCAAAAGAAGGCGCGCAGCTCCGCCCAGCAGTCCTTGCGCTCGCTCTTTCTCGGGCTCGGCTTCACCGAGGTGTCCTTCGTGGACAAGCTCTCGCCGGAGCCGGTCCGTGGTTAACGAATTTGCAAAATACTGGGACCTGGAGCCGGGCCTCGATTTCCTCAACCACGGCTCCTACGGCGCCTGCCCGCGGCCGGTGCTCGAGGCGCAGGCGGAGCTGCGGGCGCGCCTGGAGCGGCAGCCGCTGCAGTTCTTCTCCCGCGACCTGGAGCCGCTGCTCGACGAGGCCCGGGCCGCGCTGGGCGCCTTCGTCGGCGCCGATCCCGACGACCTCGTGCTGGTGCCCAACGCCACCACCGGCGTCAACACTGTGCTGCGCTCGCTGGTGCTCGAGCCCGGCGACGAGATCGTCACCACCGACCACGTCTACAACTCCTGCCGCAACGCCCTGCGCTGGCAGGAGGAGCGCGGCGTCAAGGTCCTCTACGCCCGGGTGCCGTGGCCCATCGCCGGGCCGTGGCAGGTGATCGAGCCGGTGCTGGCGGCGCTCACGGAGCGCACCCGGCTCCTGCTCATCGATCACGTCACCAGCCCCACCGGCCTCGTCTTCCCCGTCGGCGACCTGGTGCGGCGGCTAAACGAGCGCGGCATCGACACGCTGGTGGACGGAGCGCACGCGCCGGGAATGCTGCCGCTCGACCTGCGCGCGCTCGGCGCCGCGTACTACACGGGCAACTGCCACAAGTGGCTCTGCACGCCCAAGGGCAGCGCCTTTCTGCACGTGCGGCGCGACCGGCAGGACCGCATCCGGCCCATCGCGCACGGGCACGGTCTCAACTCGCGGCGCACCGACCGCAGCGCCTTTCGCCTGCAGCACGACTGGATCGCGACCGACGACCCCACCGCCTTGCTCTGCATCCCGGCGGCGCTCAAGTTCCTCGGCTCGCTCTTGCCCTGGCCGCAGCTGATGGCGCGCAACCACCACCTGGTCGTGACCGGGCGGCGGCTGCTGCTCGAGGCGCTGCGCGTCCCCTCCCCCGCGCCCGAGTTCATGCTCGGTTCGCTGGCCGCCGTCCCACTGCCCGACGCCGAGGTCCAGGTCCCGCCCGAGGGGATCTTCTGGCATCCGTTGCAAAAGCAATTGTTGCTGCGGCATCGAATCGAAGTGCCGGTGATGTCCTTTCCCGCGCCGCGGCAGCTGGTGCGCATCGCCGCGCAGCTCTACAACTCCGAGGAGCAGTTCCAGCGGCTGGGCGCCGCCCTTCGGGCGGAGGGCGCCTCGAACCCGACCTGACCCTTTGGGCCCCCTCGCGCGACCGAGCCGCCCGGCCGCCCGGTGACTACGCTTGCCGGATGGCGCATGATCCGGTCGAAGAGCACGCCAAGACCATCGGGGACATCCACCGCGACGCGATGGAGGGGCTGGGCGCGCACCAGCGGGGCATCGAGCGCCTGACTACCTGGCTGGGCCGGCCGCGCACGCTTTACTGCATCGTCGCCGCCATCGCCGCCTGGACGGCATTCAACGCGCTCGCGTCCGGCGCCTTCGACCCGCCGCCCTTCCCTCTCTTGCAAGGAATCGTCACCGCGCTGGGCCTGCTGACGGCGACGATGGTGCTGATCACGCAGAACCGGCTGGCGCGCCACCACGAGCGCCGGGCGCAGCTCGACCTGCACATCAACCTGCTCAGCGAGCAGCGCACCGCCAAGCTGATCCAAATGGTCCAACAGCTGCGCCACGACCTGCCGTCGGTGAACGACCGCGAGGATCCGGAAGCCCGGGCGCTGGAGTCCCGCTCCGACGCGCGCGAAGTGCTGGCCTCGCTCGACGACCAGATCGAGCGCCAAGACTAAGCGCCGGTCCCTTCCAGGTCGCGCAGAACCTCAGGCGTGTCGGCGTCGAGGAAGGGGCGAATATCTGCCCAATCCAGCCGCAGCGTCCGCACCTGGCCAAAGATGGCGCGCGGCCCCGGCGGGCGCGGGCCTGCCAGCAGCGACTCGGCGGCGGCGAGGCAGGGAGCGCGGCGCCACAGCGCCGAGAGCGGCTGCAGCGATCCGCCGGCCTCGGGCACGACTGCGTCGGAGCCGGGCGCTGCCGCGAGCAGCGCGTCGAGGAGCGCGGCGTCGGCGGCAAAGGGCATGTCGGCGGCGCAGGCGAAGACCAGCGCATGTCGCGACGCCGAAAGTCCGGCAGCGAGCCCCGCCAGCGGAGTCTGGGCCGCGCGGAGATCCTCGAGCAGCTCGATGGGCCGCCGCGCGACGTACGCGATCTCCTCGGCGACGGCCGCATATTTCCGCGGCTCCTTCGCGGCCACCGCCACCTGCGCAAAACCCGCGGCGCAGAGCCCGCGCAGAACGTGCGCAAGGAGCGGCTCGCCGCGAAACTGCGCCAGCGCCTTGTCGCTGCCGAACCGCCGGCTCTCCCCGCCCGCCAGCACGACCGCGCACGCGTCCCTCTGCATGCCGGCATTGTGCCACGTCCCCTGCGCAGGCAGGGCGATTGAGGTGCTACCTTCCAGAGGTGACCCCTGAGGTGCCCCAATGGTGACCGCGGCCATCGGCATCGACTTCGGCACCACCAACAGCGCCGTGGCCCGCGCCGACGCTTCCGGCGTCCAGCTGGCGCGCTTCGGAGCGAGCGGCGCGACCTTCCGCTCGGTGCTCTGCTTCGATCCGGATGACCGCGCGAAGAACGGCCGCCCGCGTCCGGTGGCCGGGCCCCGCGCCATCGAGCGCTTCCTGCAGCTGGGCGGAGACGGCCGCTTCCTCCAGTCGCTCAAGTCGTATTTGCCCAGCCGGCTCTTCCAGTCCACCGCCATCTTCGGGCACCGCTTCTCGCTGGAGGATCTGATCGGAGCGCTGACCGCGGATCTGGCGGCGTCCGCGGCAGCGAGCCTGGGCGCGCTCGGCAATGGCCAGGCGCATGCCGCAGGGCCAGCGGCTATCGTGGTGGGAAGGCCGGTGCACTTCGCCGGCGCCAGCACCGCCGAGGACGACGCCTACGCCGAGGACCGCCTGCGCCGTTCGCTCGCGCTGGCCGGCCTGCCGGAGGTGACCTTCGAGTACGAGCCCGTCGGCGCCGCCTTCCACTACGAGGCGCAGCTGCAGCCCGACGAGCTGGTCCTCATCGCGGACTTCGGCGGCGGTACCAGCGACTTCTGCCTCGCCCGCGTCGGCCCCACCGTGCGCGCGCGCGGGCGCAAGTGCGAAGATCTCCTCGGCCAGAGCGGCGTGGGCCTGGCAGGCGACGTCTTCGACGGCCAGATCGTCCGCCACGTGGTCGCGCCGCAGCTGGGCAAGGGCAGCACGCGCCGCGCCATGGAAAAGGAAGTCGTGCTGCCCGCCTGGATCTTCGGCTACCTCGAGCGCTGGCATTACCTCTCCTTCCTCAAGAGCGCCGACACGCTGGAGTTCGTGCGCGAGGCGGAGCGGACCTCCAGCGCGCCCGGGCAGCTCGCGGCTCTGCTGCACGTGGTGGAGAGCGATCTGGGCCTCGCGCTCTACCGCGCCGTCGAGCGCACCAAGATCGAGCTCTCCTCGAAGCCGAGCGCGATCTTCGCCTTTCACGACGGCCCGGTGGCGATCGAGGCGCGGGTCACGCGGCAGGACTTCGAGCGCTGGATCGCGCCGGAGGTTGCGTCGATCGCCAACTGCGTCGACGGGCTTCTCCAGCAGACGAAGGTTCCGGCCGGCGAAGTGGACCGCGTCTTCATGACCGGCGGAACGGCGCTGGTGCCGGCGGTGCGCAAGGTCTTCGCCGACCGCTTTGGCTCGGGAAAGCTGCGCGGCGGCGACGAGCTGACCTCGGTGGCAAGCGGTCTCGCGCTGCGGGCGCTGGAGCTGTCTCGAAGTTGAACCAGCTCTCAGGCCGGCTCGCGCAGGCCCGCCTTCTTCTGCGCGGCCCGCAGCGCCGCGTTCTCCCGCTCGAGCCCGGCGATGCGCTCGAACGGCACCAGGTGCGGAATGTGCTGCGGGCAATTCGCGTCCCAGGCTTGTATTTTTATGACGATGGCCTGCTCGGAACGCGCCGCGTAGCCCTCCGGCATCAGCTTCGCCATCAGCGCCGGGTCGGCGCTCACCTTGGCGCGACCCCAGATCTTGATGCGCTGCCGGTTCTGGTAGTCCATCAGGAAGAGGAAGGCCCGGTCGTTCTCGGCGAGGTTGCCGGTGGTCACGTACTGCCGGTTGCCGGCGAAGTCGGCGAAGGCCAGCGTCTTCGCGTCGACGACGTGGAGGAAGCCGGGCGGCCCTCCGCGGTGCTGCACGTAGGGCTGGCCCTGCGCGTTGGCGGTGGCGAGAAAGAAGCTGTCGAGTCCGGCGAGTAAGCCGGTGAGGCCTTCGGTGATCTCCGTCTCGAACCCGCCGCGCGACTCCAGGCGCTGGTAGGCCTGCCGCGACCCGCGGGCCGACTGCACTGCCTTGACCGCGGGGGTGAAGGCCACGTCGCTCGAGGGCTTGTCCATGGCGGTCGGATGCCCGACGCCCGGCGGGGATGCTGCAGGGGCGGCGGCGGGCTATCCGACGCGGGCGGCGAAGATCTTCTGCAGCGCCGGAGTGGAGCGCAAGAGGTCGAGCGCCAGCCGCGCATGCCCGCGCGCGTAGCCGTTGCCGATGGTGAGGCGAACGTCCTTGCCGACGCCTTCGGCGCCCAGCGCCGCCGCGGTGAACGAGGTCGCCATGCTGAAGAAGAGCACCTCGCCGCCGTCCCGGGCGGAGAGGATGCTGCCCATCTCGGTGCCGGGGACGCTGGCGCAGTTGACCACCAGATCGAAGGCGCCGCGGGTGGCCGCGTAGACCTCGAGCGGCCGGGTGGCGTCGAGCGCGAGCCAGGCGTCGGCGAGGCCGTCGTGCACCAGCCGCTCCGCCGGTTCGCGGCGGTAGTCGAGCGCGGTGACGTGCGCGCCGTTGCGCCGCGCCTGCGCGCAGGCCAGAGAGCCGCTCTTCCCCGCGCCCAGCACCAGCACCTTGGCGCCGCGCGAGGCCATCCGCGCCACCCAGGCCGGCGCGCCGCAGACGTCGAGCACGGCCAGCGCCATCTCCAGCGGCAGGTCGTCGGGCAAGGGCGCCCAGAGGCCGCTCGCGAAGAGCACCGCCTTCCCCCGCACGTCGAGGCGCTCGGCGTGCGGGTGCACGGCGCTGATCTCCTCCAGCACGAGCGGCGTCAGCGTCAGGGAGACCAGCGTCGCGATGCGGTCGCCGGGCCGCAGCTCGGAGGACGCCGGGTGCCGCTCGCCGACGGAAGCGACCCGCCCGATGAGCATCCCGCCCGAGCCGGTGACCGGGTTCTGCATCTTGCCCCGCGCCCGCACGATCTCCAGCACCTGCGCGCCGAGGTCGCGCCCGGTGGACTCCAGCTGGCGGAACGAGGCCGCGTCGATGTTGAGGTGCTCGACATCGATGAGCAGCTCGTCTTCGCCCAGCGGCAAGAGCGGATCAACGACCTCGGCCTGCTGCGGCAGCACGCCGACCGGCCGGACCACGCGCCGCAGCCCGTACGGATCCAGCGTCACGGCGCCTTGGCCGGCAGGTCGAGCTTCTTCATCACCTGCTTCAAGTCGTCCCAGACCTTGCCCTTCTCTCCGGGGCTCCTCAAGAGATAGGCCGGATGGAAGGTCGGCATGAGCGGAATGCCCTCGTACGCGCGCCACTGCCCGCGCAGCCGCGAGATGGGCGTCTCGTCCCGCAGCAGCGCCTGGGCCGCGAACTTGCCCAGCGTGACGATGACCTCGGGCTTCACCGCCGCGAGCTGCCCCTTGAGGAACGGCTCGCAGGAGGAGAGCTCGTCGGGCTCGGGGTTGCGGTTGTTGGGCGGGCGGCACTTCACCGTGTTGCAGATGTAGACGGTGTCGCGCGAGAGGCCCATCGCCTCGATCATCTTGGTGAGCAGCCCGCCGGCTTTTCCGATGAAGGGGATGCCCTGCAGATCCTCGTCCTCGCCGGGCGCCTCGCCGACGAACATCAGCCGCGCCTGCGCGCTCCCAGCGCCGAAGACGATGCTGTGGCGCCCCTTGTGCAGCTTGCACCGGGTGCACTCGCCGAGCTGGATGCGCACCTCTTCGAGAATTTGCAATTTCATGGAAGCCCCCTGCGCAACGGGGGTCTCGGTCTGCTTCTGGCCTGAGGCCTGAGGCCTGAAGCTCGAGGCCTGGACAATCCCCATCCCTGCCTCGTCCGCCCACGAGACGTACGCCCGCAGCTCGTCCACCAGGTCCCGCATCCGCATTCATGTACCACTAGAGCGCCGAACGGTTTGAATCCATCGTAATCAAGCGGCTTGGCGAGCGTGGAGCACCTCGAGGTTGAGGATGGCGGCGTGGCGGCGGGAGTCGAGGAGATTCTTGCGCAAGCCGCGATAGCGAGCGAAGCGACCCTGCTTCTGGGCGTGGTGCGCGAGGCGATGTTCGACTGCGACGCGCTGGCGCTGCCAGGTGCGGCCCGACCGGGAGTGGGAGAGCTCGTGCAGGCGCCGCTGGAGCGGCTCGTCGGCGGCGATGGAGAGCGTGCGCCCATGGCTGGCGGAGGCGGAGGTGCAGATGACGCGAAGCGGGCATGCGGCACACGTCTCTGGAGTGAATCGGGCGACCTGGCCGAGCGTAATCGGCACCGATTGTCCGGCTGGACAGGTGGCGATCTTGGCGCGCAGGTCGATCTTGAAATCGCTCTTGTCGAAAGAGCCGTCATTGGCCGCGATACCGCGGGCCTTGCTAATCAGCTTGGTGCCCTGCAGGAGCAGGCTGCGGGTATATTCAGCGCCGACGTAAGCGCGGTCCACGTGCAACTCGCCGATTGGGTGCGGCAGGACACGAGTCAAATCGCTCTTCATTGAATCCAATCCTTCGCCCTCGGGCCGATTGGCGCGGGTGACCGCGCAGGCCAGCACCAGCTTCTGGTCGAGGTCGGTGGCGAGGTGGCTCTTATATCCCGAGAAAGTGCGGCTCTTGCTTTTGCGACCGTGGCGCATATCGGGGTCGCTGATCGAGACGCGCCGGTCGGGCGCGACGCCCTCGCGGATCTGCGACTTGCCGCCGCCCGGCGGCTCCGGGTCGATGTCTTGTTCCCGCAGTTGCGCGAGCGTCGCGAGCTTCTCCGCGACTGGCGGCTTCCCGGCTCGCTCGCCCATTTCCTCGCGTACCCACTCTTCGAGCGCCGCGATCACCACCAGCAAGCGCGAGAGAGCGTCGCCTTTCTGCCTCTCATTTGTCCAATCGGCGATATCCAGCGCGCTCTTGACGCTGCGCCCGAGGAGCAGCTCTACCCCGACCCGCTCGGCGATCTCCTTTGGGTCTTCGCCCTTCACCTTTGCAGCGCAGGTCAGCAATTGCCGGGCCGCTCGCGCCAATAGATTGAAAGTATCCTCGACCCGCCCTGCTCCGATGAGCGGTCTGGAATCGACCGCCAACCGCAGCGTCTTGGGGAGCTTCTTTGGGTCGAAGCCGCCAGTGCGTCGCGCCAACTCCACCGTGCGCTCCAGCAGGCGGCGGTCCATCTCGTGCGCGATGAGCCGCTCGCGGAACGGGCTCAACACGCCCTGCGAAAACGGCGCCTCCTCCTCGCCCAGCACCCCCAGCACCATCTGCCAGCGGGCGTTGTCCATGCTCAGATCGACCGCCTCCGCGTCCGACGCACCGGTGTATGCCTGCAGCAGCGTCACCATCGCCAGTAGCGCAGGCGCGACCGGGGCCTTGCCCTCTCCTGTCTCGCGATACATCGCCGCCAACTCTTCCTGGAACCCTTCGTCGAACAGTTCGTGACGATGCTGGCGCAAGAAGCCGAACAGCTTCTTCGTTCGCCGCTTGAGCAGCGTCTGCTCACGTCGACTCAATTCCCTCGGGGGATTCCAACTCGGAACAGTCATCGGCTCCTCC
>JANXXR010000720.1 GCA_025350525.1 Deltaproteobacteria bacterium | reverse complement strand
CCACGCTACTGATCGGCGTTACAGACATCCTCAGGGAACATCCACGGCCACTGGAACAGGCGCAACGTGTGTTCCGCAAGGAAGGCGAGTTCTGGAGCATCAGATTTGAAGACAAGACCATCCGGCTCAAAGATGGCAAGGGCGCGCTGTACCTCTCATACCTGCTGAGTCAGCCGGGCCGCGCTTTCCCTGCGGTAGAACTCCTCAGGGCGGTCAGCGGTGCTGCGGAGGTCACAGTGCGAAGCTCTGCTGGAGTTGCAATCGATGAACAGGCTCGGGCGCAGTATAAGGCGCGCGCTCGTGAAATACAGGACGAACTACCGGAAGCCCGCAAGCTCAATGATTCCGGGCGCGTTGCGGTACTCCAGGGAGAACTCGAACAACTGGCGGACCAATTGAGGGCAGCCACCGGACTGGGTGGCCGACGCCGCTTAGTCGGTGATACCACGGAGAAAGCCCGGAAATCTGTCTCGTCCGCCGTCGGTCGCACCATTCGCCAGGTTAAGGCCGCGCACAAGAGTCTTGGCGAATACCTTCACAAGCATGTCTCGTCAGGTGCCAACCTCTCCTACCGAGGCGACGGCACGCCGTGGAATTTTTAGGATTTTCCCTCGCCACGCCGTTTGTAGCGATTGCCACACCGCTTGTGGCGCCTTCTTTGGTGAAGGCGTTGCCCCGGCGTTGGAAACAAGCGCGAGGAACAGCAGACTGAAGCTCCCGCTCCGTATTAGCCGGGCAACTCCTTATAAAGGAGTGCCCATTGAACGAACACACAACAAAGTCGTCCCTTTCTGGTTCGCATCGCCGCCTCGTGGAGTTGATGCAACGGCTCAACTTTGGCCGCATTGAGGATCTCATCGTCCGGGATGGCGAGCCCGTCTTCGACCCAGCTCCTAAAGTTATCCAGAAGGTGAAGATCGGCAGCGAGAACGGACCTCGCCCGGAACTCTCCTGCGAGGATTTCCTGCTCAAGAAACAGATGATCGAGCTGGTCGAAGCCATCTCGGACTTGGGTGAGGGTAGGGTCCTTACCATCGATGTCAAACACGGCTTGCCGTTCGCTGTGGAGATTGAACTTGAAGCCTCGGCCGACCAACCTAGGAGAGTCAGGGGGTGACCACGCTGACGCTCGATCAGGCACTCCCGGTTGTCCGGAATCTCGCGGAGCGCAAAGCAAACGCATTCGTACACCGTTGGAGGTTCGCCACCGATGAACGCGAAGATGTCGAGAGCCATCTGGTTCTGATTTTCATCAAGCGCTGGCCGAAGTTCGACGGGGAGAGAGCTTCGGTTCAGACTTTCGCCTCCCGGTTGATGGACACGGAACTGACATCCATCCTGCGATATCGCCTCGCGCAGAGCCGCCAACCGTGCGAACTCCCGCTGCTGGATACTGGCCCAGCGTCGGCGTCGATCCACCAGTTCCGCGTTGATCTCGAACGCGCCATCGCTCCGCTGCCCGAGGTTGTTCGCGAGACAGCATCCGCTTTGTCCTGGCTATCCACCGTGGAAACGGCGGGTGCAGTGGGGTGTTCCCGGCAGATGATCAGCCGACGGAAACACCAGATACGCGACGCCCTCATGGCTGCGGGCATCGGGTCCAATTACTTCTCCGGCAGAGGCGCGCGCAATGAACGCTGATTCCATCGCTCGTGCGCTCAAAGCTCGTCATTCCGGCACCGGCTGGATGGCAAAATGTCCCGCGCACGATGACAACAACCCGAGCCTGAGCATCCGGGAAGTGGACGGCAAGGTGCTGCTACACTGCCACGCTGGTTGCGGGCAACGCGATGTGATTGAAGCGTTGAAGGCCAAGGATCTCTGGCCGGAACGCCCGCAGAAACCACGTCGGCAAATCGCAACTACCTACGACTACACCGACGAAACCGGTCATCTGCTTTACCAGGTCGTTCGCACCCAGCCGAAAGGCTTCTTCCAGCGAAGTCCTGATGGCCACGGCGGATGGATCAACAAGAAGAGCAAACGACAAGTGCTCTTTCACCTCCAAGAAGTTGTTGAGGCTCCCATCGTCTTCGTCGTGGAGGGCGAAAAGGACGTGGAGACCCTGCGGAGCCAGGGTTTCGTCGCGACAACCAACGCCGGAGGCTCGGAATCGCCATGGCTGCCTGAATTCACTGCGGCGCTCGCCGTGCGCGAAGTCATTCTGATCCCTGATAACGATAGGCCGGGTCGCGAGCGGGCAGCGCGGATTGCTCGCGCCCTGCTGGGCCGCGTGACGCGATTAGTCATTCTCGATCTCGAAGGCGCGAAGGATGTGACTGAGTGGTTCGAGAAAGGGCACAGTGAGCTTGAGCTGATCGAGTTGGTTGAAAGAGGGCAGGCGACGACGGCATGACGAACGAAATCCGCGGCGAGGCTGACATCGACACATTCGTTCAGCGGTTTCAAGACCCAGATCACGCCGGTGCCGTGCCTGACCTTCTGCCGCATCTCCTCAACGATCATGGCAATGCCGAGCGCCTGATTGCGCTATACGGCGAGGATCTGAAATACTGCCACGCTTTCAAAAAATGGCTAGTCTGGGATGGCATGCGGTGGGCTGTCGATGACACTGACCAAGCGCGTCGCCTTGCGAAAATGACGATGCTCGAATTCTTGAAGCAGGCCATTGATCGGGGTACAAACGAGAAGGCCGAGAAGTTTGCGCGTTCATCACTCGACGCCCGGCGAATCAGCAGCATGCTGTCTATGGCTGAATGCGAGATTTACACACGCCCCGCCGAACTTGACACGGATCCTTTCGCGCTGAATTTCCTCAATGGCACGGTGGATTTGCGCACAGGCGAGATGCGGACACACAGGCGTTCGGATCTCATTACGAAGCTTGTTCGGTACAGATACACTCCGACGGCGGCGTGTTCCCGATGGCTTGCGTTTCTGGCTCAGGTGATGGGTGGGTCTCCGGGCGCATCGGAAGATGATCTTGACCGCTCGCGGCGCCTGGTGGCTTACCTTCGGCGGGCGCTGGGTTACTCGCTCACCGGCACGACGATTGAGAAGGCTGTCTTCATTCCTTTCGGTACCGGAGACAACGGCAAAAGTACACTTCTCAGCACCTTTCGGCATCTCGTGGAGGAATACAGCGTCCTGTTGCAGGTGGACACGCTGATGGTGCGGCAGGAG
>JANXXR010000687.1 GCA_025350525.1 Deltaproteobacteria bacterium | reverse complement strand
TGGAAAACGGCGGCCGTGGAGGGAGCCGCATCCTTCGTCGCGCGCCCAGGCACCGGACGTTAGTGTGATCGAATGCCAGATGACGAGCACGTCCCCTCCGGCCGGCTGAAGCGACTCAGCCGGCTCGCATACCTGACTGCGCGCACCACCGGCGACCTGCTCGCCTCCCAGGCGCGCCGCAAGCTGACCGGCGAAGGTCCCTCGAGCGACGACCTGCGCAAGGCCGGCGAGCGCATCCTCTCGACCCTGGGCGAGCTGAAGGGCGCGGCGCTCAAACTGGGCCAGGCGCTGGCCATGGATCCCGACGCGCTGCCGGAAGAGGCGCGGGCGGTGGTGGCGAAGCTGCTCTCGCAGGCGCCGCAGCGGATGGAGTTCGCCCAGGTGTCCGAGGTCGTGCGCAGCGAACTGGGCCAGGAGCCCGACGCGCTCTTCGCAGCCTTCGAGCGCGAGCCCCTGGCCGCGGCCTCCCTGGGACAGGTGCACGCGGCCACGCTGCACGACGGCCGCGAGGTGGTGGTCAAGGTCCAGTACCCGGGCGTGGACAAGGCGCTCGACAGCGACCTCAAGAACGCGGGCGTGCTGGTGCGCGGCTTCGCCCTCACCGGCGAGACGCTGGACCAGCGGCCGTACTACGACGAGCTGCGCGCCTCGCTCCTGCGCGAGCTGGACTACCGCGCCGAGGCGGAGCAGGCCGAGGCCTATCGCAAGGCGGCGGCGCGCTATCCGGAGCTGGTGGTGCCCGAGGTGATCGCGGACCGCAGCGCCGGCAAGGTCCTCTGCCTCACCCGGCTGCGCGGGCAGCAGCTGCTCGAGGTCATCGAGGCCAAGCTGCCCGAGGCCGAGCGCTTTCGCGTGGCGCGGCTGATGCTCTTTGCCATCTGGGGGCCGTTCTACGCGGCGCGGCTGGTCCACGCCGACCCGCATCCGGGCAACTTCCTCGTGCTCCCCGACGGCAGGCTGGGCGTGCTCGACTACGGCGCCACCAAGCTGCTCTCCGAGCAGTTCGCCGCCACCTACCGCCACTTCCTCGACGAGAACGCCGCCGGGCGCGCCCACCCCGACGTCGGGCCGTGGCTCAAGAAGGCGGGCTTCCGCTTCCTCGGCGATGACGAGGAAGACGCCTTCGAGTTCTGCCAGAAGATGGCCGACATCGTGCAGCGGCCCATCCAGCAGGAGGTCTTCGACTTCGGCGAGGACGCGATCATCCGCAACTTGAAGGACGTCTTCCGCGCCTCGCCGGGAGTGGCCTTGCGCATCAAGCCGCCGACCGAAGCGCTGCTCTTCTACCGCTCGGCCGCCGGCCTGGCGCAGGACCTCCGCCTGCTGAAAGCGCGCGGCAACTTCAGAGCGGTGCTGCAGGAGATCCAGGAACGCGGTAGAGCCTAGCGCCGTGGATCGCGCGCAGACGTTCGTGGAGACAGCGGAGCAATTGGAGGCCTGCGTCGCCGCGGTGGCGCAGAGCCCGCGCATCGCGCTCGACACCGAGTCCGACAGCTTCCACGCCTACTACGAGAAGGTCTGCCTGCTGCAGATGGCCACCGAGACCGCGGATTTCGCGGTGGACACGCTGGCGCTCAAGCTCGACCCGCTCTTGCCGCTGCTCGCCGATCCGGCGCGGGAGATCATCCTCCACGCCGCCGAGTACGACGTGCTCTGCATGAAGCGCGACTACGGACTGCGCTTCGGCCGCATCTTCGACACCCACGCCGCCGCCAAGGCGCTGGGCGTCGAGAAGGTCGGGCTGCACAACCTGCTCGCCGATCAGATGGGCGTGCAGCTCACCATCGACGAGCAGCGCAGCGACTGGGGCCGCCGCCCGCTCACGCCGCAGCAGCTGCAGTACGCCTTCGCCGACGTGCAGTACCTCTTGCCCATGCGCGACAAGCTGGCGGCGCAGCTCGCCGAGCGAGGCCTCGCCGCGGAGGCGGAGGCGGAGTTTGCGCGGCTCATCGCCATGGCGCCGCGCGCCCGCGAGTTCGACGCCGACGGTTGGCAGCGGATGAAGGCGGCGCGCACGCTCGACGGGCGCGGGCGCGGCGTCTTGCGCGAGCTCTTCCTGCTGCGCGATCGGCGGGCGCGCGAGGTGAACCGGCCCGCCTTCAAGGTGCTCTCCGACCTCTTCATGTCGGAGGTGGCGCGGCGCCTGCCCAAGACGGAGGAGGAGCTCCTCCGCGTGCCCGGCACCTCGTCGCAGACGGTGAAGAAGATCGGTGTTCAGGTGTTGGAGGCCGTCGCGCGCGGGCTCGAGGCGGAGCCGCTCGCCAAGCCCCGGCCGCCGGTTCCCAACGGGCAGCGCTTCCGCCGCGGCGGTTCCGGCGCGCCGCCGCCCGAAGTCGAAGAGCGCTACGAGCGGCTGCGCGGCTGGCGCAAGGGAAGAGCCGCCCTGCGCAAGGTCGAGGTGCAGGTGATCGCGCCCAACGCGGTGCTCTGGGCCATCGCCCGGGTGGACCCGCGCGATCCTTTGGCGCTCGCGCAGGTGGAAGGGATGGACGCCTTTCGTATCGAGCAGTACGGCGCCGAGATCCTGGCGGTGCTCGCGCAGCCTCCGCCGCAGCCCGAGCCGCAGCCAGCGGCCAAGGGACAGCAGAAACTTTTTTAGAGGCTTCAGGCCTCAGGCCTCAGGCCAGACGCCGCGCGAAGTCGCGCAGGGGCCTGGGTCGGCAGCAAGACGCGGCCAACCCGAGCCGGCGCTTGGCCTCGACTGCGATCAAACCTTCCCGCCTCGCGTCTTCGCGGTGAGATTTTGTTTCAGAAGTTGGCGCCGGGCCGCGGCTCCGGGATGGTGGCGGACAGCTTCGGGGAGGCGCCGCCGGCGAGGATGCGGTAGGCGCTCCACGAGCCGATGACGTTCTTCACATAGCGGCGCGTCTCGCGATAGGGAATGTCCTCCACCCATTCGTCGAGCGGCCGGCCCGTCCCGCGCGACGCCCAGGGACCGGCGACGCGCGGACCCGCGTTGTAGGCGGCGAGCGCGGGCGCCGGGTCGCCGAAGCGCCCGAGCAACTCCGCCAGGTACCAAGCGCCCAGATCGATGGCGGTGCCCGGCACGGTGAGCTCCTCGTCGCGCAGCGGAGGGCGGCCCAGCACCGTGGCCGCGCGTCGCGCCGTCGCCGGCAGGAGTTGGAGGAGCCCGACGGCGCCTGCCGCGCTGCGGGTGTCGGGCTTGAAGAGGCTCTCGCGGCGCATCACCGCCAATAAAAGATAGGGATCGATCCGCGTCCGCTCGGAGCTCCTCGCCACCTCGAGCGGGAAGGCCGCCGGGTAGGCCGCTTCGAGGATGGTCTTCGGCGCCCGCGGCCCGCGCCCGCCCAGGAGCGACTCCGCCAGCACCACCGACCGGTCGTAGCGGCCCGCGCTCTGGTAGACGGGCAGGGCGGCCGCGCCGGCGTCGCCGGGATGGCGGGCGACGAACCAGTCCGCCTCCGCCGCCGCCTCGGAGAGCAGGCCCAGCGTCGCAAGCTGGACGGCGAGGCCGAGAGCGGCCGGAGCCGCGGAGGTGGGCAGGGGGCGCGGGAAGGCAGCGGCAGAAATTTGCGGCTGCTCAAGCTGCTGGCGCGCGAGCAGGCCGTACCAGCCGAGCGGATCCAGCTCGGCCACCCGCGACATCTGCGCCGCGAATTGCTTCGCGGCGGCGGCCGGCGCGGGCGACCTCGTCTTGGTGCGCGCCACCCAATAGAGGCCCTGCGCGCGCTCGTCGTCGGTGGCGGCGCTGTCGGCGAACTCGGCGAACCGCTCCGGCGCGTCGCGCAGGTGATCCTGGAAGGACATCCACGCCAAGGTCCACCGCGCCGCCGACGCGTTGGATCCGTTGCGCTTGCGGGCGAGCTTCGCCAGCCGTGCGCGCGCCTGCGTCCGCTGTCCGGCGTCGGCGAGGAGGCGGGCCGTGAAGAGCACGCTCTCCTCGGCTTCGGGCGCCGCCGCGAATCTTTGCGCCACGGCGTCCGCGAGTTGGATCGCCTCCGGGTCCCTGCCCCGACGCGCCCGATCGCGCGCCAGCAGCATGCCCGCCGCCGCCGCGACGTGGGAAGGCCCGCTCGACCACGCCTGCTGCAAAAAGGGCCCGGCCTCGCCGCGCCTGCCGTCCGCCGCCAGCGCCCGCGCGAGCAGGAGCGCCGCCTCCGCAGCCTCGGCCCCCGAGAGCAGCTTCGCCGCGATCCCGGCCTGCGCCGCCGCCGCCGCCGGCTGTCCCGCGGAGAGCAGGCGAGAGGCTCGCAAGAGCAGCGCGTGACCCGGAGCTTCCGGCAGGGCAACAGACAGGGAAAGCTCGAGCGCCCGGGCACTCTCGGCGGCGGGATGATCCGGGTGCAGGAGCCAGAAGGTGCGCAGCGCCTCGGCGGCGGGGCGGGCCTGCCTCGCATCGGACTGCGCCTCGCTCGCGAGCGCCTGCGCCGCGGTCCAGGAGAGGCCGGCCCGCACCTCCGCCGGCTGGCCCGGGAGCGACGCCGCGCGGGCGGCCTGGCGCTGCGCCTCCGCGAACGCATGAGTGGCGAAGAGCGCGTCGGCGAGCAGGGCTGAAGCGCGCAGGCCGGCGGGTCCCTCCGTCGCCGCCGCGGCACGCAGCGGCGCGAGGGCTTCGGCGGCGCGGCCGGCGTGGAGGAGCGCCTCGCCGACCAGGGCCAGCGCGTGAGGCTGCAGCAC
>JANXXR010000677.1 GCA_025350525.1 Deltaproteobacteria bacterium | reverse complement strand
CAGGTGATCCTGCCCGACGGCGCCGCGACCGATCTGTCGTCGCTGTCCGGGGCCGGGCAGGCGGTGCGGGATCTGCAGTCGCTCGCCGACGGCGCGCAGGAAGCGCTGCAGCGGACCCAGGAGGGCGTGCTCGCGCTCGAGGCGGCCTCGCAGCGCGAGGGCGGCTCGGCGGATCTGGCGGTGGCGGCGGAGGCGGCGGCGCGACTCGCCGGCCACTACACCAGGCTGGTCCGCGGCGTCGCCGGGCTGCCCCTGCCCGCTACCCTGGTCCAGGCGCCGCCCGGGACCGCGATCCTGAACATCGCGATGGCGCTCTCAACCGTGTCGCAGTCGCTGCTCGACGCGGGCCGCACCGGTCCGCTGCAGCTCTCCTGCGCGCCGCGGGGCGACCGGATGGTGCTGCGCATCGCGGGCGCTGAGTCGGTGGCCGAGCGGGTCGCGCCTGAACTGCGGCGGCTGGCCGGCGCCGGCGTCGTCGCCGTCGAGATCGAGGAAGGCTCGCTCTGCCTCGTCTACCGCGCGGCTTCCTGATCAGGTCGACTCGCCCCGGATCAGATCCTTGTACGTCTCGCGGGCGCGGATGATCCGCCACGACCGCCCCTGCACCAGCACCTCGGCGGGCCGCGGGCGGGCGTTGTATTGCGACGCCATGGCCATGCCGTACGCGCCCGCCGTCCGCAGCACCAGCAGATCGCCGGAGTGCAGCGGCGGCAGGCGGCGGCGCTTGGCCAGCACGTCGGCGCTCTCGCAGACCGGCCCCACCACGTCGACGATCTCGGCGCCCCGCCGCGGCCGCCCCACCGGCTCGATCTCGTGGTGCGCCTGGTAGAGCGCGGGCCGGAGCAGGTCGTTCATGCCGGCGTCCACCACCACGAACTGCCGCCGCCGCTGCCCCTCCTTGCGCAGCAGCACGCGCGAGAGCAAGACCCCGGCGTTCGCCACCAACAAGCGCCCCGGCTCGAGCAGGACCTTGACGTCGAGGCCGTCGAGCGCGCGCACCAGCGCCTCGCCGTACTCTTGCGGCGAGGCGGGCGCGTCGCCGTCTCCATACGGAACTCCCAGGCCGCCGCCCATGTCGAGCCGGTGGATAGCGTGACCGTCGGCGCGCAGCGACAGCACCAGCTCGCGCAGCTTGCCGGCCGCTTCGACGAACGGCTTCACCTCGCGGATCTGCGACCCGATGTGGCAGGCCACGCCCGCGATCTTCAGCCCCGGCAGCGACGCCGCCAGCCGGTACGCCTTGCGCGCCCGCGCCGCCGGCACACCGAACTTGGACGAGGCCAGCGCGGTGGCGATGTAGGGATGCGTCTTCGCGTCGACGTCGGGGTTCACCCGCAGCGCCACCTCGGCGAGGCTCCGCCGCCGCACTGCCGCCCGCGAGAGCTGGTGCAGCTCCTCCTCGCTCTCGCAGTTGAACTGGAGGATCCCCGCCTGCAGCGCCGCCTGCAGCTCGTCCTCGCGCTTGCCGACGCCGGAGAAGACCATCTTCTTCGCCTCGCCGCCCGCCTCCAGCGCGCGGAAGAGCTCGCCGCCGGAGACGATGTCGAAGCCGAATCCTTCCTTGGCGAAGAGCGAGAGCAGCGCCAGGTTGGGGGCCGACTTGACCGCGAAGCAGGCGAGGATGTCGAGCCCGCGCAGCGCGCTCTTGAAGACGCGGGCATGCCGCAGCAGCGTGGCCTGCGAGTAGACGTAGGCGGGCGTTCCCACTTCCTCCGCCAGCTCCGAGAGGGGCACGTCTTCGCAGCACAGCTCGCCGCGCTTGCGCTGGAAGTGATTCATCGGGGCGGCACCGCAGAGGCGCCGGCGGCCGGTCCGGCGTCGGACGATCCCGCGTCCGCCAGCGCGGGTCTTTCCTCCGCAGGCGGGCGCGGCGGCCCCTTCACCCCGCAGACCACCAGCGTCGAGGTGGCGAGCACGAGCAGCGCCCGCGACAGCCGCTGCATTAGAACGGAATCGCGAGGATGAGGCGGGCGGCGTGGGCGATGCCCGGCCCCACGCCGGTGGCTTCGTTGCGGAACCCGCTGAACGGGATGAGCAGTCCGTAAGCGACCCCGGCGTGGAACTTGTCCGAGGTGTCGTAGGTGATGCCGGCGTTGAACTCGAGGCCGAGCGGCGTGTGCAGGCCCGAGGGCGTGTTGGTGGCGTACCAGGCCTGCGCGTACATGGCCGAGACGAGGAGCTCGAAGCCGGTGTCGTCGCCGCCGCCGCTCTTGCGGCCGGTGGGGCGGTAGCGCAACGACGGCTTCAGGTACCACGACGAGGTCACGGTGGTGATCAGGTTGCGGAAGAGGATGGTGTCGACGTTGAAGGCGCGGTTGAAGGTGAAGTTGTTGATGCGCGTGTGCGTGTTGTACTGGTTCGAGAAGTCGAGGTGGCTGCCGTCGATGTCGCCCGGCCCGGCGGCGTTGAAGGCCTGCTGGCCCGGCGAGGTGGGCTGGGCGTTGCCGTGTCCCGACCGCCACTGGCGCGCGCCGAAGCCGTAGGCGCCCTTGTCGCCCGAGGCGCCGCCGCCCTCGAAGCCGAAGAGCAGCGCGTCGGCGGGCCCGGCGGCGAGGTCGGTCTGGAAGGCGCCGCCGAACTGCAGGAAGGTCACCGGCGACTGCAGCTGCTGCGCGACCAGCGGGTCGAGCGTGGAGAGGTCGAAGTCGGCGCTCTGGTGCGTCTCCACCCTGCCGATGCTCATGGCGAACTCGCTGTCGAACCGCCACTTCTTCCGCTTGAGCGAGAGGAAGGCATCGGGCTGGTAGAACTTGGCCTTGCGCTGCACCACGTTGAGGCGCGGGTTGTCGAGGGGCAGGCCCAACAGCGCGCTCGACCCCGTCCGCGACAGCACCGGCGTGTCCCAGGGCTGCGTGCGGTAGTCACCGACCAGGCCGTAGTTGATCACCCACTGGCTGGCGTCGAGCTTGCGCTTCACCTCTTCGGGCGTGTCGACGTGGGTGATCTCCAGCGCCACGCGGTAGCCGTCGTCGAGGGTGTCGAGGTCCACGCTGCGGCCCAATTCGCCGCGGTCGCCGCGGGTGGTCTGGCCCTTGTCGATCAGGTCCATCATCACCGTGAAGTGGTGGCCCTTGAACTCGCGGGGCGCGAAGGCGATGCGGTCGTAGGTGTCGCCGTAGTCGCAGTCGAGGCAGTTGCCGTCGTTGTGGAGGATGCCGAGGCCCCAGTGGTAGCCCATGCGGCCGAAGACCAGCTCGCCCAGCTGCGTGTTGACCCGGCCCCAGACGCGCTTGACGTTGACCACGCCCGCCCCGCGCCGCGCCGCCAGGACCGAGAGCGGCGTGAACGGGTCGAGGTACTGGTCGGAGACCGGGTCGGAGCCGAGCAGGATGTTGTCGAGGATGTCGGCCTGCATGTGGATCGACAGGTCCTCGCTCACCTCGAGGGTGGGCTCGAAGCGGAAGCGGAAGTTGGCGTCCGACTGGCTGTTGTTTCCGCCGGTGCCGATGAAGGGCCCGGGGAAGAGCTGGTAGCCCGACGGATCGGCGCCGCGGCCAAGGCGCATGTTGTTGAAGAACTCGCTGCGCATGCGCAGGTAGCCGTGCGGCTGGAAGAGGTTGACCCGCTGCTTGAGCGACTCGACCGCCTCGCTGTCCTGCACCCGCGCCTGGCTGTCCTGCTCGACCCAGGCGGTCTCCTGCTTGACCTCGTCCTTGGCCTTCTGCAGTTCCTTGCGGACCTCGTCCATCACCTGCCGGCGGAACTCTTCCGAGTCGAAGCTTTGGCCCGTCTTCGGCGCCTCGGCCGGATTGACCACCGCTGCGGGCGGCGGCGTGGCGGGCGCTGCTGCCGCCGGCGCGGGCGCGGCGGTTGCCGGATCCGGCGCGGGCGCCGCTGTGTCCACGGGAGGGGGAGCCGGCTTCTTCGGCTTCGCCTTGCCGAACGACCTCGGAGCAGGCACGCTTTGGGCGAGCGCGGTCCCGGTGGCGAGGCAGACGGCGAGCGTGAGGAGAAGCGAGCGCAGCATAGCCGGCACATCCTTGGGAAGAGAGACGAAAATCCTCTCGAACAGAGGCGGCGCGAGTAGCACGCGCCCCGAGGCGGGTCAAGGCGTTCGGGTCTCGTTGAAACTTGCATTCGGCCCGCGCTCCCCTTCAATGGACGCATGAACTTCGTCTTCGTGCTGCTCTTCGTCGCGGCGGCGATCGCGGGCGCCGTCAAGGGCGACGTGCGGGCGGTGGGCCAGGGCGCCTTCGACGGCGCGGCGCAGGGCGTGACGCTGGCCATCGGCCTCGTCGGCGTGATGGCGCTGTGGCTCGGGCTGCTCAAGGTGGCCGAGAAGTCGGGCCTGGTGGACAAGCTGGCGCGCGCGGTGCGGCCCGTCTTCCGCCCGCTCTTTCCGGGAGTGCCCGACGGACATCCGGCCATCTCGGCGATGCTGCTCAACATCGCCGCCAACATGCTGGGGCTCGGCAACGCGGCGACGCCCTTCGGCATCAAGGCGATGGAGGAATTGGAAAAGCTCAACCCGACGCCGGGCACCGCCACCAACGCGCAGGTCCTCTTCCTCGCCATCAACACCGCCTCGCTGCAGCTGGTGCCGACGACGGTGATCGCGCTGCGCGTCTCCGCACACTCCACCGACCCGGCGGGCATCATCCTGCCCTGCCTGCTCGCCAGCTTCTGCGCGCTCACCGTCGCGGTGCTCTCGACCAAGGTGCTGGAGAGGTTCTGGCGATGAGGGCCGCGCTGGAAGTCGCCTCGGGCTGGATCCTCATCTTGCTGCTGGTGGGCATCCCGCTCTATGGCTGGGTCCGCGGCGTCAAGGTCTACGAGGTCTTCGTCGAAGGTGCGAAGGAAGGCTTCAACGTCGCCATCCGCATCATCCCCTTTCTCGTCGCCATCCTCGCGGCGGTGGGCGCCTTCCGCGGCGCCGGCGCCATGAACACGCTGGCAAAAGTCCTGGCGCCCATCACCGGCTCGCTGGGCCTTCCGGCGGAAGTGCTGCCGATGGCGCTGGTCCGCCCGCTCTCGGGCTCCGGCTCGCTCGGATTGCTAGGTAATATATTTTCCACGCCGGGGCTGGGGCCGGACTCGTATGCGGGCAAGCTCGGGTCGATCCTGCAGGGCTCCACCGAGACGACCTTCTACGTGCTCTCGGTCTACTGCGGCTCGGTGGGCATCGTCCGCTACCGCCACGCCCTCGCCGCCGGGCTCCTCGCCGACTTCACCGGGCTGACCGCGTCCATCGTCATCGCCCGCGCCCTCTGGGGACACTAAAGCTTAAAGCGCACCACGGAGGCACGGAGGCGGGGAGGTTTTAAGGGTTGCCTCGGCCACGACCGTGCTCGGAACGGGCGA